>JAGVVW010000014.1 GCA_018304635.1 Candidatus Aenigmatarchaeota archaeon | reverse complement strand
AATGCTCTTGCCTGTTCTCTTGTGAATAATCTTGTCATCCACCCCACCTCCTTTCTATTCTTTTATTGTGGAGTTTCAGCAAAATACTTTACGCACCCTATTGAATATCGCTGAAATTGTTGAATTAGTTGATAGAAAAATAAGCCGAAAATCTGCTATAAACGTAGCTGGTCTTCTTATTGCCCTGCTTATGGACATAGCAGATGTGGTAAAAGAGCACGAGATTGATGCATTTTCATATTTTTCAAAATTGAAAGCAAACTATTTCGATACAATATTTCTTTCTGTTATAAAAGAAAGATTTATAGATACAATTATTACAAATGATTCGCATTTTGAAGAATTAAAAGACCTGAAAGTGATAAAACCGTTAGATTATTCATTGGTTTTATAGATTAAAATGTTTCTTTATTAATTTACCACCATATGGGAAGATATATTTAAAAACTTTTATTTCTCATTATATATATATGACAACCATGGAAGAATTGGAAAGACAACTGAGAGAAGGATGTATAAACTATGGTATATCATACATAAATGAACATCCTGACCATACTATACCTGTCTCCAAATATCTGCTAGATGTTTTTGGTGATAAAGCTGTTGAATATATGGCTGCTCTTGAAGATGTGGGAGTGAAAGTTGAGGCATTAGAAACTGCGGTTAGATATGGTGCTGGAGAAGCTCCTGTGAAAGCTGTTGACTATATGGCTGCTCTTGAAGATGTGGGAGTGAAAGTTGAGGCATTAAAAACTGCGGTTAGATATGATGCTGGAGAAGCTTCTGTGAAAGCTAGAGCATATCTTGACCAAATAAATAAACCTGAGTGTGTAACCAAACTGATGAATGAACTTCGAAAACTGTAGAAATTCTTGAAATTATTAAAACTTGGATTGCTATAATTTACTCATGAAGATCGGCATTGAAATTCATCAGCGTCTCGGAACCAAAGAAAAGTTATTCTGCCACTGCCCTGCAAATGCTGAAGGCAGAAAAATTAGGCACATTTACAGAAGACAGCGGCCAATAGCAGGTGAATTAGGCGAAGTTGACCCTGCAACCATGTATGAATATTTTCGTGATAGGGTTTTTGAATACAGTGTTTCTGAAATGACCTGTATGGTTGAAACAGATTCTGATTTCCCTTTTCCTGTTAATAAAGAAGCTTTGGAAATAGCTTTTCAGATAGCCATGCTTTTTAAAATGGATGTACCTGATACTGCGTATATCATGCGAAAAATTGTTACAGACGGCAGCAATACTAGTGGATATCAAAGAACAATTCTCATAGGTCTCGGAAATGAAAATTCTGTTGTACCTACTTCACAGGGATCTGTGAAAATCAGTACACTTCAATTAGAGGAAGAATCAGCTGTACCATTTGGAAATGATGGTTTTATATCATACAATGTTGACAGGCTTGGTATTCCTTTGGTTGAGATAGGAACAGAAGCTGATATTAAAACTCCTGAGCAGGCACTGGAGGTTGCTGAATATATAGGAACTTTGCTCAGATCTGTGAAGGTTGCAAGAGGTATTGGAACAATAAGACAGGATGTAAATGTCAGCATACCTGAAGGAAACCGGGTTGAAATCAAGGGATTTCAGGACCTGAAGAACATTCCTCTTCTGATAAAAAATGAAATGAATCGGCAAAAAGCTTTACTGGAAATAAAGAAAAAATTAAATGGAAAAAACATGAAAAAGAGAGAGATAAAATTAGTAACTAAAACTTTTGAAAATTCAAAATGCAGTCTTGTTTCGGATGCATTAGGAAATGACAATGGTGTTCTGGGTGTTGTGCTTCCTGAAATCAGGGAATTTATGAAAATGGATTGTGGTGGACATACATTTGGAAAAGAGCTTTCATTTTATGTTCATGCATATGGACTGAAAGGCATGATTCATTCTGAAGAAGATATGGAAAAATATAATCTCAAAGATGAATTTATGAAACTGGATTCAGAACTGCATAAAAATGAAAAAGATGTTATAGCAATATTGATCGGTGAAGAAAAAACAATCAGAAAAGCAGCTGATGCTTTGCTGAATCGTATTGAGTTTTTATATAACGGTATTCCAAAAGAAACCAGAGTTGCTCTGCCTGATGCAACTACAAAGTATACACGCCCTCTGCCTGGATCTGGGCGACTTTATCCGGAAACAGATTTGCCAAACTTAAAAGTTGATAAAAATTATCTGAATATTGTGAAAAAAAATATTCCATTGACATTGTTTGAAAAAATGAAAATTCTGGAAGCTCAACTTCCAAAAGAATTAGCAACGCAGCTAATTCGCTCAAAATATCTGGAACTTTATGATCATCTTATAAAGCGCAGAATTGAGCCAAAATTAGCTGCAACTATCCTGCTGACAATATTTACAGATTTAAAACGTCAGGGCGTGGCTGTTGATGAAATCAGCAAAGACAGAATTTTCAGTTTGTTGAAAGTAGTTGACAAAAAAATTTCCAAAGATGTTTTACCTAATGCATTAACAATGTTGGCTCATGGAAAATCACTGGATCAGGTTTGTGACAAATACGGGCTTCTGCCGCAATCAAAATTAAAAGAAATGGTTCTGAAAATTATGGCAGAAAAACCCGGATTAAATGAAAAAGCTTTAATAGGTCTGGTAATGTCTAATGCCAAGGGCAGGGTTTCTGGCAAGCAGACTGCAGAAATGATTAACAGGGCTATGAAGAAGTGAGTCAGTAAACGTATTTTAAACTTCTATTATAATAATAATTATGATACCTGAATTTTATCACGGATTTATGATTTACCGGAACATGCACGGGCCTGTATATGTTTCAATGCATAGCGGCCCTAGTATTGAAACGCCGACAAACAGGGAAAATACAGAAACCCCGGCAAGCTTAGCTTGTCTGGAGACAGGTGGTACTTTGGTTCTTTCAAATATCACAAGAAAGAGAATATTTGGAATAGATTTCAACAGAGAGCTTCCTACTATGGACAAAGCTCTTGATATGTGGAATGAGTTCAAAACCGAAGCTAATCCAAAACTGTTGAAAAATTTCAGGATGCGTTATGCATTTACTGCCCATGATAGAACTGACTATAAAGCCAGAGCAGCAGTGTACAATAATTTCTGGTCAACCCTCAGGAACACTGGAAATCTTTATGTATTTATTCATAGAAAATTTTCCAGAATCAAAAATTACCCGAGTATTATGGATGTTGTTTCTTTCAGTGGAAAGGGAATAAACAGGAGAATTATACAGAACATAATAAACGAGCTGAACGAAGATTATAAGATGTTTTTCCATAAAATTTCTGAAGATTATAAAAAAGCAATACTTCTTGAGCAAAAAAGGATATTCAGCAATAATGAAAGAGTTAAGAAAAGGAGTGAACTTATTCTGCGAGATGGTGACTTTGAAAATCACATGGCTTCTGACATGGATGTTATAAAAGACTTTTCCGATACAGAAGATAAGGAAGCCCTGCAAAAAAGATTCAACCAGAGGAATTTTGAAACAGCGACAAAAAGTGCTTTTAAAAATTTGGGAAATCCTTTGATAACACTTGATGATATATTCACAGGGGAACTTGCATATGGTCCGAAAAAAGAGCTTTTTCTAGGCAAGGATAAGGTTGTCCTTGAAATTGAATGCAACGAATTTCTTAATCACTGGTATCCCGAGATAACAGCACAGATCATCGTGTCCGTGATAAGAAAGATAAGAGCATCTGAAGAATACAGGAAAATCGGATATACCCAGACAGACATGGAAAGATTTTTTGGTAGATGTTCATGAAAAAAATATTCGGAATTGGGCTGAATAGTTTCAGCAGAATGGATGGAATATATTTCATACCGGATTATGAAATGATAGTTTTAGAGAATACTCTTGAAGATAAATTGCTAAGAAAACACGCCAGAATAAGAATAACCAGACGTGATCCTGTGAGAAATAAAAATACGCTTAATGTACTCAGAAAAGCTGTTGAAAATAAGTGGGTTCCTAAAAATTCCTATAACATAGTATACATAGATACTGAACGAATAGAAAAAGTTGCAAAAGAGAATAATTTTCACATTGTCGGATGCGTAGCAGATAAGTTTGACATTTTTTATAAGATACGAATGCGTGCCGCAGCTGAAAAAATGAACATACCTGTTGTTCCGGGTGAAATTTTAAAAACCAGAAATTTCAGTTATGTGAAGGTGAAGAAAAAATACAGGCAATTTGTAGTCCAGAATTCTGACAGCAGTGGCGGCAGAGGAACTTTTTTTATTAATTCTGAAAGCCAATGGAAAAAGATCAGGCATAAACTTGAAAATGAAATCATTGCAATGAAGTATATTGAAGCTGACCCTGTTAGCATTTCCTGCTGCATTATTGGTAGTGAGGTTTTATATACAAAACCGCAAATGCAGCTGATAGGGTTGAAGCAATGCACAAACATGAAATTCAGATTCTGTGGTCATGACTGGGCAATGCCAATATCAAATACTGCTAAAAAACTTGCTTATGATTATGCTGAAAAAATAGGAGAGCACCTGAAAATACAGGGTTATAAGGGAATCTTTGGTCTTGATATGTTACGCTACAAAAATACTATATATCTATCAGAATGCAATCCGAGGATGGTTGGAACTTTTCCTGTATTATCGATGTTACAGCACTTTTATAAAGAACCTTTGCTTATGAAATATCATGTTAAAGCTTTCCTGAATCAGAAACCTGATGTTTCTTCAAAAGATATGCAAAAAAGAAAGATCGGCAGCCAGATAATACTCTACAACAAACAGAAAACAGATGTTAACACAGGGAACATTTTAAGACCAGGTGTTTATTCCCAAAAAACACTGGAATATCTGCGGCCTGGATTTGATCTGACTGAAGTCCACAGAAACGAATTTCTTCTGACGGGCGGAATATATGATGGAGATCATGTCTTCAAGCCTGATAACCAGTTGTTGCGGATTGTAGCAAGAGAGGGCGTAAGTAGTGGAAACGGATTGAATAAAAAATGGGCCGGAATCGTGAATAGGGTTTATGAAAAAATGGATATAAAAACATTGCTATATAAGACAACACAAACCCAAACGCACAGGAGAAAAATTAGTAAAGGTAGTTTAGGAAATCATATGGGATAGATAAGATGTGTTTGATTTGACAGGAAATTATAAAAAAGGTTTGTTGGTAGTTGAAGGGCATATGTATAATGTCTCTATATCAGAGCTTGTCGGTCCAGAAATACAAAATGACACCGTAGTATATAGAGATGATGCTGGACACAAAGTATGCATTTCACTGGAAGAATATTTAGCATTGAGAGAAGCTCATCAGGATTTGGATGATGTGTGGAATGAACCTGGTAAGGAGTTACGAGAATTGTGGATATAATAGTTCATAGAAAGGTGTTATGAAATGGCTGATAACGAGGAGCAAAGAAGTTTTGTTATGAGATATGATGGTAATACCTGTAATGGATATGCGGTATACAATCTTTCAATATCTTCTTCTGCGAATGTGTGAATTATGTCTGCGTGCACCAGTGCTAATAATATTTACTCTTTCTATATAGGGCTTTTCAATCTTTTTGATTGAAAATTCACGATAATCCTTCAAAATCCTGGAAAAATTATCATGTTCATAGTCACATAGCAGATTAATTACTTTCCCCTGTTCTCCTGCTCTGGCTGTTCTGCCTATCCTGTGAACATAATTTTTAGATTCTCTTGGAATATCATAATTGTAAACATGTGAAATATTTTCAATATGCAGGCCGCGAGCTGCTACATCAGTGCATACTAATACTCCTGCCTTTCCTTCGTCAAATAATCCAATAGTTTTAGTGCGGCTGTTTTGTGCTAAGCCGCCATGAATAGGAATTGCATTGATTCCATTTATCTTGAGATTTTTAGCAACAAAATCAGTGTTTTCCCTAGTGTTGCAGAAAACCATTATTAATTCACTTTTTTCATGCTTTAGCAAATGAACAAGCAGAGAAAATTTCATATTTTTCTGGACATCATAATAAACCTGCTTGAGTTTTCTCGGATCAACCATTTTTTCAGCTGAGACACTAACTGGTTTGTTCATATATCTATCTGCCAGCCTTTTGATAGAAGACGAAATTGTAGCAGAAAAGAACAATGTCTGGCGTTTTTCAGGACATGTTTTAATTATTTTTTCCACATCATCTATAAAACCCATATCCAGCATGCGATCTGCTTCATCTAGAACCAGAAATTTGACTTTTGACATATTGATCGTTCTTCTTTCAAGATGATCCAATAATCTGCCTGGAGTAGCTACTACTACATCTGTTCTATGAAGCTCATTGATCTGAGGTTCAATAGAAACTCCTCCGTATATAGCAGTAATCCTTATTTTTTTATTTGAAAGTTCATCAAGATCATTCCTAACCTGTTCTGCAAGTTCTCTTGTAGGAGTAAGTACAATTGCCTGAATTCCTCGTTCATGAATTACCTGGTGTATAATTCCACAGCCAAAAGCCAGTGTTTTTCCTGAACCTGTTGATGATTGCCCTATTACATCAGTTCCTTTCATAATATGCGGAATTGACATTTCCTGTATTTGAGTTGGTTTTGTAAATCCTAATTTCTGTATGTTTTTGACTAAGTCATTACTCAGCCCAAGTTCTTTAAATGTTTTCATTCTTTCTAAATGTTTTCATTCTTTATAAAGCCTTTTCTTTTAAAACAGACATGCAAATTAAATATATGGAAAAGCAGATTGTAGGGCCACTGGAGCGTGTAAAAATCATAGGAGAAAAAAGGTCTGTTGAAACTCTTGCCAAGTTTGACACAGGAGCATCAAACAATTCAATAGATTATAAAATAGCTGCAACAGCTGGTGTGGGACCTATAATTTCTTCTGTTAAAATAAAGAATGCATTTACAAAAAATAAGATAGTAAGAAGGCCTGTAACCAGGATGAGAATGGAAATAAGGAATATAAAATTCAATACAAAAGCAAATTTAGAAGATCGTTTGAAAAGAAATGTTCATGTTCTGATAGGTAGAAATATTATAAGAAAGCACTTTATCATAGACGTTTCAGGCAGATATAAAAGATTACCTAAGATAAGTCTTCATGAAACAGTTACTTTAAAAGCCATCAAAGAAAAAACATTAAAAGCTAAAATTGACACGGGAGCTGAGATCACATCAATCGACTCTTCGCTTGCAAAACAAATAGGCGTGGAAATTACAGGAATTAAAAAAATTTCAAGTTCATCAGGATCAAAAAAAAGGCGAATTGGTTATTTGGATTTAAAAATAAAAGGTATGATTATTAAAAACGTTAAATGTAATATTGTAAACAGATCGCACATGAAATACGCTATATTGATCGGAAAAAATGTGTTGAAAGATAATTTTTTAGTGGATTTGGAATCAGGGAAATGAAAAAGTTAAAATGAGGCGAAATAAAATAATGTCAGAGAAAATTAAGAAATCACTGTTGATATTAGGCCCGAATAAGCCAAGTATATCTACTGATATGCTTATAAAAGAAGCTGAAGAAAGATTTCAGAAAGTAGTTTATGCACCAATAGGCAAAATTGTACTGCACCTTTCGAATGACGGTGCTAATATGTTCTATGGAAAAATCGACCTGTCTAAATTTGATTACTGTCTCCCGCGGATTGATTCTAAAAGAGCGCATCACGGTTATCATATAATCAGAATGATGGATGCTATAGGAATGAAAAAGCCTTATACAGCAGAAACAATTCTAACTGCTCATAACAAGTACAAGACACAGGAAACAATGCAGCGGGCAGGTGTTCCAATAGCTGATTCATATCTGATAGATTCAATAAGTGCTACATCAGAAGTTATAAGAGATGTGAAATACCCGATTGTCGCAAAAATTGTTGATTCTTTTGGAGGCTATGGTGTAATGATATTTGAGGATAAGGATACTGCTCGGTCTACAATTCAAACGCTGAGACTTCTGAAACAGCAGATTCTTATTGAGGAATTTATACCAAATCCCGGAGAAGATATACGGGCATTTGTTGTTGGAGATAGAATTGTAGCAGCTATGAAAAGAATTGCAAAAAAAGGCGAGCAGCGGGCGAATTTGATGCAGGGTGGTAAGGCTGAAAAAACCGAATTATCTGATGAAATGAAAAAAATAGCTATGCAGGCTGCTGCAGCATCAGGCAGCAGTATAGTAGCTGTTGATATGATAGAAAGCAAAAAAGGCACAAAAGTTATTGAAATCAACATAAATCCAGGACTGAAAGGTATTACAAAAGCAACAAAAGTCAATGTCGCAAAGCTAATCATAGATTTTATTTGTGAGGAGATATAAGAAGTTACAGAGAAAGAAAATGTATAAGAAAAGGAAGAGGGTAAATAACTTGACGCATTTTGATAAAGTCAGAAACAAAATGCGTCTTTCGATTTGAGAAACCTTGGTTTCTCCTGTAAAGAAAGGGTGTCTATGAAGCTATTGATTTTAGGTTCTGAAAAAAAAAGCAGGACAGATATGGAGCTGATTGAAGCTGGATATGAAAAATTTAACTCGGTGAAGTACATACCTTATTCCGAGCTTACACTAAATATAGATACGAATGTGACATACGAAAAAATTAATACAACCAGTTTCGATGCTGTTCTTCCGCGAATACCGCGCGACAGGTCGCTGCTTGGTTATTTATTTTTAAGAAAATTAAATTCCTATTCTCTGATTGGAAGCAGGGCATTTCTCTTGACATCAGACAGGTTTTTGATGATGTCATTGCTGCGTGAAAAAGGCATGCGAGTTCCAAACATGTATTTTCTGGATTCTGTTAAAGATGTTGAAAATATCATTTCAGGTGGTATGAAATTTCCTCTATGCCTGAGAATACCGGGTGAAAAAGGCATAGCAATTGCCGGAAATAAAAAAGAAGCCAAATCTGTTATCGGTGCATTGAAAACATTCAAGAAACCTGTTTATGCTGAAAGTTTTGTCAGTGAGCCTTACATAGAGGCTTTTGTTATCGGAAGAAAAGTTGCAGCTTCAATCAGAAAAAAACCAGAGAAAAAAGATGATATCTTTCATGGGCATGGCAAGGCAAAGCCGATAAAATTAAATGAAAAGACAAGAAAAATTGTCCTGAATGCTGCTAATATTCTGAAAACAGATTTCGCATTGGTGAGGCTGACACAAAAATCACAGAAAATCATTACCGTCAACCTTATGCCAGATCTACTAAAGCCAAGCAAAATTACCGGAATTAATCTTTCAGCAGCCCTGATAGATTACATAGCAGAAAATGTCAGTATGGAGCGTGAGACAGGTTCATCAATAGAAAGATTCTTGAAAGCAACCGGCAAAAAATTCAGGAAGATTATATTGTATGAAAACATAAAGCAGAAGTAATTATAATTATAATGGTGCGTTCCTATGGAAAATGACAGAACAGCATTTATAGAAGTATTTGGAACATGACCTTTAATAAAGATTCTGGACTTTTTACTGACTTATAGAGAGTTTGACTATTAAATCCATACTGATTTCAGAGGTAATTCATCAACATCTGATAATTGTAATTTTTTTACCAGTTCTTTTGTTGCTTGTTGGGTGTATGTTCCTTCTGGACCCAAATATCCTATTCTCATGGATTTACAACCTCTGAATCAATTCATTGCTTTTTCTCATACCTTCAGGTATTCTATCTGCAAAAAATTCTTTAGTAGCTTCAAATTGTCTATGATAACCTGATACATTTCTGTTTCCAATAATAGTTGACCACTCTCTGACAGCTGTGTGAAACTCCAAATCATCTCTTCTCATTCTTTTATTGTATAGTGCAGTTTGAATTGTTTCTTCCAGTAATTCAGAACATCTGAATAAATATTCTACTATTCCCAATCTTAATCTGAACAATGGCGTCTGACAAATCATATTATCATAAGGACTTACTCCGGCTTGGTACCACGCATTTGCCATCGACAATAGACTTAAATGTGAGTTTGGTGTCCTTTGTTCAGATGGTATCCCTATACTAAATTCTCCCATAATTCTATCATCTAAGAGGATATGAGAGTTATCACAGCTAACGATGCTTTCTCTAGCTCTATTAATTTTTTCTCTAAATTGTTGCTCATCTTCCTGAATCATCAAACCAAATAAATCAGATTCAGATTTTGCATACTGTGTAATCTGTTCTCTGGCAAATGGATTGTGAATTGCCAATCCTGAATATACATGGGGCTTTCCTCCATAGATTCTCAAACACATCAAGACTTTTACATTATCAACACCGCCAACATATGTCGGATTTTCCCAAGGGAAGCCACCCATGTTCTTCCATGCTGTACCCATTGCCTCAAAACCCACATGAGTAACAGCCTGAGTATCAGCAGTTATTTTATCATGTTCTTGTGGTTCAATTGAAGGACCGAAAAGCCAGTGCCAATTAATTATATTTACATCATCTGGTAAATATTTTTCAAAGGCTTCAATGTTTGGAGTCATAACAGACGTTCCAGAAGAAACAATCGCATCTTTTCTTGTAGAAGGTCCATATTGTGCTACGACTCTTTCTACATCTTCAACTGGTACCAAATAAAATATTAAATCACTCCTTCTTGATACAGCTATTCCATCGTCTAAAATGTAAACTTCTGATGAAATCGTTAAATTCACTGCGATAAACTTCTGATTTTACATCCACAGCTTTGACACTCGCTGTAGCCGGGCCCTGTTTCAGCAATAACAAAAACTTCTGGATATTTTTTTCATCTCCTTCAACAAGAACTTCAACACGTTCATCAGCCACTCGCTGCATGATTATAAATATTTTTCGTGGCTAATAAAAGTTAGGATGAATAACAAAATAGGTGATTGAAATGTCTGGAAAAATATTGAAGTTGGGCAGCTCTGCTATAATAGTAAAAAAAGAGCGCGTGAATGGAAAAACAATGGAAGTAGGCAGATTTCCAGGCAAACCTATAGGCCTCAAAAAAATTGAGGAAATGCTGAGAAAACTGGCTGTTAAATAAAACCCCCCTTTTCGTCAGGCTGTAATAAAATAGAGAGTTTGACATCCAATCATACAATATATTGAGTTGTAATTCAGATTAGTGTACTATATGTTGACAGAGATTCGAATTCTCTGACAGCCTGTCGAAACGTTGGATAAATAATATATTATCACAACGACAAAGCCATTTCTTGTAGAAAGCTGGGATAATTTAAAATTCTATCTTTATAGACTGTTTTATTTATCGTATCTGTAAAATCTTTATCTGTTGATATTATCCTTAATTTAACCTTTTTGGCGCATATTACATGAAGTATGTCTTTTAGTTGTAATTTATAAAAAATTATCCAATTTATATGCATCGGTCTCAAAGGAATATCTTTTGTTTGTATAAGAATACCGAGATTAAGTTCTCGTCCTAAACATTTACCAACCGTGTCTATTTCTTCAGAAGTAACATTAAGAGAAAATTTTCTATTTAAATGATCGACAAGCTCGGCCCATCCAAAGAGTGAGATAAAATAATTCGCTTTTCCTTGTTTCAATATTTCCTTGAGATTTTCTATTTTCTTCTCCATTAAAATTATTTTTTCTGGATGTGTTAATAATGATACACCACGTTGTTTCCTTTTCTTATTTCGCTCATCAATTATAATTTTTCTGCAATACTCCTCAAGCATTCCTGTATCAAGGTAGAAATGTTCACTCATGACAATATACTGTATACAAAAGCTTTTATTATTACCCCCTCTGTGGTAATCACTTCCCCAATGATGCCAATTTTTTCTCTAAAATTCCAACTGCTCTTTTTATATCTTCCAGGCTTTTCGCACCAGCACAAACAACTCTTCCTGAAGAAAATAAAAGAAAAGCAACCTTGGGGTCATTTATTCTGTAAACAAGGCCCGGAAACTGCTCAGGCTCATATTCACTGTCTTCCAGCTGAAACGCCAGTCTGTCAAGATTCAATTCCCGCTCTAAATTTACTGCTACAACAATGTTTTCAACTTTAACTTTTATATTATCCGGATTAACCTTAACTCCGGTTCTTCTTATATTTTCAACTGTTTTTCTCATAGCTATTTTTGCAAGCTTTATGCTTCTTGCTCCAACGCAGATTATTTTTCCTGAACGGAAAATCAATGTAGCAACCTTCGGATCGTCCAGCCTGTAAACAAGACCTGGAAACTGTTCAGGCTCATATTCACTATGCTCCAGAACTGTCAGAAGCTTATCCAGAGATAATACAGCATTTATATCTGTAGAAGCAACAACGTTTTCAACTTTCATTTCAACCAATTACACCACCCCACATTACACCAGATGAAAGCAAATAAGCATTTAAATACCCTATATTTAAAGGTTTCGAAAAATATTTAAATATGATATACAGGGAAATTCTTAAAGTTAAGACACAAAAAGGAATAAGTAGGGTTGATCTAACCAAGGAAATTAAAAATATAATAACTAACTGCAAAATAAGAGAAGGAATTTGCAATTTGTTTCTTCAGGCAACCACTGCCGGATTTGTCCTGAATGAAAATGATTTGCTATTGAATCAGGATTATAAAAGATTTTTTTCAGCTGTAGAAGACGATAAAATGTATCAGCGACTTTCAGATGCGCACTGCCATTTGCGATCATTGTGGACAAAACAGGATTTAACACTACCCATATCCATGGGCAAGTTAGTTCTTGAAGACAAGCAGTCGATAATGTTATGGGAATTTGATACAAAAGAGCAGGAACGGAAAATTATTATAACGATTATCGGGGAATAGTGTATTGTTGTCACAATTATTGTCATGACAGTAATGTTTGCACATAGTAATCAAAGAAGCTTGAAAATTTTAAAAGCAGCTGTCATAATATCTCTATCACAGATTGAAGGAAGTGATTATATGGACGTCGATGAAAAAACCCAAATAATAAGATCATTTGCAGAAGAAATTATAACTGAGGAAGAGCTGAAACAAGTATTTGAAACTAAAACCCATCCTGTTACTTATGACGGCTTTGAACCTTCAGGACTCGCGCACCTGCCGTTTGGAGTTTACAGGCCTTTGCTTATCAAAGATATGCAGAAAACAGGGATAAAATTCAAGCTTTGGCTAGCTGACTGGTTTTCGTGGATAAATAATAAGATGGGTGGAGATCTTGAAAAAATACATAAAGTTGGCGAATACTTTATTGAAGTCTGGAAAGCAGCTGGCGTCAAAAATGTTGATTATATCTGGGCCAGTGAATCAATGGATAAAGAGTATTGGAAAAAAGTTATCATGGTTGCAAAAAATACAACAGTGCAGCGTGCCACCAGATGCCTGACAATAATGGGCCGCAAAGAGAATGAAATGAAAGAGGTTGCACAATATTTTTATCCTATGATGCAAACTACGGATATTTTTCAGCTTGAGTGTGATATAACACAGCTTGGTCTTGATCAGAGAAGGGCATGTATACTGGCAAGAGAGGTTGGCCCCAAAATAGGATTATGGAAGCCTGTTGTTGTCAGCCATCATATGCTAATGAGTTTGGCTGGAGCAAAAGAGCCAGAAGGTTACGAAGCAAATAAAAAAATAGATATGGAGATCAGCTCTAAAATGTCAAAATCAAAACCCGCAACAAGTATTTTTGTTCATGATTCATCAGCAGAAATAAAAGATAAAATTTCTAGGGCATACTGCCCTGAAAAAATAATTGAAAACAATCCTATCATGGATTATGCAAAGCATTTAATATTCAAATCTTTCGAAGAGATTAAAATTGAGCGGCCGAAGAAATTTGGCGGTGATGTTATTTTTGATGATTTCGGGAAATTGGAAAAAATGTATTCAGAAGGAAAGCTGCATCCAGCTGACCTGAAAAACGCAGTTGCTCTGGATATTGATAAATTAGTAGCGCCGATAAGAAAGCATTTTGAAACTGTTCAGAAAGCACGGGAACTTTATCACTTTGTAAAAAACTGTGAAGTGACACGGTGATGAGATTTTTGTCATAATTATAGAACCACAATGATTATTTTTTACCCTCGCTTAATTTGGGGTAAAAAATTACTTCATATCAATGTTTCAATACACAACAATCCCGTCATTGTCAATTTCAGCATCCAGAACCCAGATTCCTGCTTTTTTCCATTCTTGTTTTATTTTGTCAGCTGTTTTTTTTCTATAGCAAACACCAATGCCGCAGTCACCTCCGCCTGCACCGCTTAGTTTTCCAGCTCCGCCATTTTTGTTTGCAATGTCTGAAAGTTTTTTCAGGTCAGGAGTTTCAATATTAACTCCGGATTCTTTGCCTAAAGCAGCTAATGCTTTTTCATTTTCTTGGATAAGTTTGAGTATCTCTTTTTTGTTATTCTGCTTCCATGATTTTTCAGATTCAGCAGCTATATCAGAAATTTTGCTTATCAATTTTTTATAGTTCTCAGGATTTTGCGTCTTGAAAACATTCATTTGCTTTATCATATCTGTTGTTGAAGCTGAAGTCTTCGTCCATCCAATCAAAAGCTGAAAATCTTCTGGTATTTTCAGCTCTTCCACAACAAAGCCAGTCCATTTTGTTTCAGCAACTTCTTTAATTGTTTTTTCTTTTATCTGATCTTCCAGCCATTTCGGGTCAAATCTTTTGTAAACAAAAATACCGCCATATGTAGAAGCAGCTATGTCAAACCCAGAGCCGATCTTTCCCTGCGCTAAATAATGTGCAATAGCAGATAATTTATAAATTATGTCTTTGTTTTTTCTTTTTGTTATGTCTATATTGTTAACAGCCAAAACTCCAGCTACAGCTGCCACAACACTGGCTGCTGAAGAGCCAAACCCGATTTTTTTCTTTTTGCCATCCACTTCTATCTGTGATTCTTCACCCCAGCTTCGTATTTTATAAGATTTGTTGTCCCCTAGATAATTCATCGCAGCTTCCAATGCACCTTTCATGAAAACAAGCTTTTCTTTCTGTTCTTCATTTACATTTAGCCATTCAATTTTCCCACATCTGTATTCAGCTTTTACGTTTTTGATATTAAAATCATCCACAGAAACAGAAATTTCTTTGCTTTTTTCAATTTCAACATGAACTCTCTTGTTTACAGCTGCAACTATTCCTGAATTGCCTGTTTCAAGTATTGCCCATTCCCCGCTTAAGAAAAGCTTGCCAGGCGCGCTGATGTGCATGATTTGAATTGGGAATTAGATTTAAAAAGATTGCGGTCATTACTTAAGAAAGGTGAACTAATGCAAGATAGAAATTACATTTTAAATTTTCGTGTAGGACTTGGAGATGAATCTGGAATTTATTATGAGTGGCAGAGAAACTGGGGCGTGGACATTTCTACACCTAAAAAATTAGAAGCTGCTATAGCAAGAGGAGAGCAGCGTTATGCTGATGAATGGGCAGCTGGGGATGAACAACAGCTTCAGTATGTCGTAAAAGCATCTGAAACAGCAGGGTTTGGGGATTATCCTGCTCTGTTAAATGATCATAATGCTAAAGTTGTTGCTGAAGCTGTCAGAAGAATTCCTGGTGATTTAACAATTCTAGATATAGGTGCCGGACCCGGAAATACAACACTCGCAATTTATAAAGCATTGGATAATAAAGATAAGCAGCGGGTTCATTTCATTCTTTTTGACCCTTCTGCCAAAGCTTTGGAAAAAGCTAAAACTCATTTGAATGGAGAAGGAGTTTCTTATGAAACATATGCAGAAAGTGATTTGTCAATACCGGGATATGTCCCAGCCGGTAGCGTAGATATAGCAACTGGTGTTGCTTCTATTCATCACCATCCAAAAATACCATTCACTACTTATGCAGGTGTTTTGAAATGGAAAGGCATTTTTACCTCAGCTGATTGGCATAATTCAATGTGGGAGCACCCCAACCGTGTTTATGGAATGCTTAAAAGAATGGGACATACGGATGAGGAATTAGCTGACTTTATAATTAGGTATCCTAATGCTCTAGAATCTACACGTCCTATCCGTAATATTTATGAGGAGATAGCAAATAAAGATATAGAAAATTTCTGGCTTGGTTATGCACAGATTCGGACTGAAGAAAGCGTATCAGAAGGAAAAAACAGCATATGGATGCTTGAAGGTCATGTTCCACCTCAAATATATGTAGAAGCTATGGAAGATACAGGATTATCAACCAATGATCCAGAGCTTCTTGATATTATGCAAAGTGGTCTGCGAAAATATAGATGTTATGAGAATCCTCACCGTATTTTGCTGGGCAGTGGTTTGTTGTATTTAATTGGCGGTAGAAAAATATGATGGATGAAATTTTAAGAGATGCAGAACAAAGAATGAGAGCGCACTTTGCTGAATTAAGAGCTGAAAAAAAACTGAGTAAAGCTCATGATGAAAGCCATGTGTTGGCTGTTGCTACGTATGGCTTAGATACTGCTCGTATTTTATCTACTCTTGCTAGGCCAAACAATTACGATAATTATAGAGTAGCAGAACTTACTTATCTTGCAGGACTTCTTCATGATTATTGTAGAGAAGCCAAAGAAACAGAGCCACATGGACCACGAAGTGCTGAATATTTTCATAGCTTATGCGGACAATATCCTTATAGCCAATTAACTGATGAAGAAGCTTATGCTGTTGAGCAGGCTATAGCAGAGCATGAAAAGTCGTTTAATGATATAGAAGCAGAATTTGGAAACCCGACTTCTGTGGTCTCAATAATAGCACACGGACTTTTAACAGGTGATAAGGTTATGGAAGCTTCTGGACCAAGAGTAGGAGAAAGGCGTTCATTTTTTGTTGGAAAAGAAAGAATGCATGGTGGAGATATAACCATGTTTGAATATCCGAAAGAATCTGATTTAGCTGTTCTCGGAGAAACTATGATAAGGTTATATGGAAAAAATCCAATATCAGGATATCCCGCATGGATTGTGCCTTATGCAGAAGGTCTTCACGCATGGCAGTATCAATGGTATTCAGGCCTGCTTGGAGCTAGAGAATTGACAGAAGAAATAGCTGCCCAAATAATGTTGGAAAAAGGATTTCCTAAATTTACCCCGGAAATTGCAGCAAAAATAGGTTCTGAAAAACACATAAGTCCTGACGGTATTTTTGGCTCTGGACCTGATAATCCGATAAAAAGTAAAGTAATGGAATTACAGGATTTGAATCCTCCTAAAAGATCTGATCTGAATATGTCAGTTATTGCTTTAGTAAATTTGTTTGCTATGGGTGATTCTCCTGAACAAGTTATAGAAACATATGTGTCAGATGGAGAACTGCAATATCTGGATAGATTCATGGGTGAAATAAGGGATTATAGAACTGGAACTGAAGAAATGAGACAGGGATTAATGAAAAGTGTTTCCGATAATTTCTATGCAAACTAATGGAAGGGTGCAGTCCAGATCGAGTCTTCCGACTTAGAATCACAATTAAGACAGGGATTACAACGATCAGTGAGTAGTGATGATTCAGAGAAATGATGTTTACAAATATAAATATTTCAATTTCTATTATGTATATATGAAATCCACAGCTGTTGCCAATGCTAACATTGCTTTAGTGAAATATTGGGGCAAACGTGATAAAGAGTTAATGTTGCCACAAAACAGCAGCATTTCAATGACCTGCGATGGCATGTCAACTGCAACTACAGTTGAGTTTGGAAATTATAAAAAAGATATTTTTGTTCTGGATGGCAGGGAATTTAAACAAGGTACAGAATACAATGAGGTTACTGGATTTTTGGATATTGTCAGAAAAAAAGCAGAAATAAAACAGAAAGCTAAAATTGTTTCACAAAACAATATGCCAACTGCTGCTGGTCTGGCATCATCGGCTTCTGGATTTGCAGCACTGGCACTGGCATCATCAAAAGCAGCTGGTCTTGATCTAAATGAAAAAGAATTATCAATGCTGGCGAGAAGAGGTTCTGGTTCTGCTTCTCGTTCAATTGGCGAAGGTTTTGTTGAATGGTACAGGGGGGAAAAACCAGATGGTTTAGACAGTTATGCTGAGTCAATTGCATTTAAAGAACATTGGCCTGAATTCAGGATGTTAGCTGTTGTAGTAAGTAAAAAAGAGAAGAAAATCAAAAGCAGGGCTGGAATGGCGCAGACAGTTGCTAATTGCTCTTTATACCCGTGCTGGCTGAATACGATTGAGGATGACCTGAAAATTATAAGAAATGGCATTAAAAAGAAAAATTTTACACAGGTCGGCGAGCGCAGCCAGCTGAACTGCCTGAAAATGCATGCTACTATGATGTCAACAACGCCGCCAATAATTTATTGGAACCCGACAACAATTGAAATAATGCATTCTGTTATTGAGTGGAATGAAAACGAACTTGAGTCCTATTTCACAGTGGATGCAGGACCGCAGGTTAAAATAATATGCCTGAAAAAAAATGTTCCGGAAATAGAGAAAAGACTGAAGAAAATAAGCAACATAGAGCGTGTTATTGAATGCAGGCCAGGTGACGGGGCAAAGCTCATTCATAATCATTTGTTTTAATGAAATGTTTGACGCAGTCAAAATCCGGGTCATTGATTGCAGTATTTTTATGTTTTTGTATATAGCAAAACCCGTGAGAATTGGATTGTCTATTTTTTACCATATATAAATGTTGATTATCTATATAAATTATGAGCATTTCCGTTTCCGCACCCGGCAAGGTGCATCTAATTGGCGAACATGCTGTAGTTTATGGTGTGCCTGCTATCATAGCTGCAATTGAAAATCGCTGTAGAGTAACTGCTGAAGAGCATGACAAAATAAAAATTGAAAGCGATTTTGGTGTTAATTTTGAGGATGATATAAAAAATGTATTGTCATTTGCAGATGAAGTGAATGCCTTATGGAAAGAGTGCAACAAGAAAAAAAACTTCAGCGAATTATTTTCTGTTATGAGAATTGAAAAAACCAATCCCATGAAAGCTGCTGTTGGGACTGTTATGAGGCATCTGAATTTAGCCAATGGTATTTCATTAAAAATAGATTCCAAGATACCAGCTGGTGCCGGGCTTGGCTCTTCTTCAGCAATGTCAGTTTCTATACCTTTTGCTGTTGCAGAATTAAACAATATTGAAATTACAAAAGAAGAAATCAATAAAATAGCATTCTCACTCGAGCAGTTTAATCACGGCACACCGAGCGGCGGAGACAATTCAGCATGCTGTTATGGTGGTCTGATATGGTTTCAGAAATCCCAGCCAAAAAACATTATCAGATATATGAAAAAAGAAATTCCTTATGAACTTGAAAACTTTTTAATGGTTTATACAGGCAAGCCAAAAAAAACAACCGGCGAGCTTGTACAACAAGTACGTAACTTGAACGAGGATTTCAGGAATGAAAAAATGGAAAACATAAAAAAAGCTGTTTATGAGATGCGTGATGCTTTGGAGAAAAAGCAGAAAGAAAAAATATCTGATCTTATGAATACAGCACAGAACAACCTCACTGAGCTTGGTGTATCAACACCAAAGATAAACAGATTATGCGAAGCTGTTCGTAATATTAGCGGTGGAGCAAAGCTCTGCGGTGCAGGTGGCGGTGGAATTGTGCTCTGCTATCATGAGGACAAGCAGCTCTTGAAAGATATTATAAAATCAGAAAAATTTGAATGCTGGGAAACCGAGCTTGGAGCTGAAGGTGTGAGAGAGGAGAAGTAAATTATAGTAGAAGATGTTAATTGAGAACTTTGCAAAAGATAGTATCCCTTTCGATTTATACATAATTCATTGTAATTCCTTTGGAATTACATGTGTCGGGAATTGCGTAACGAAAGACGAAACGTTGAATGACGCACTTGGCAAATTTTTATGGGTGCGTCTTACGTCCCTGAGCTGGGCAAAGAAAACCTTCGTGCTCAAAGAACCACTTTTCAGTTAAGTTTTTTCATCCCCCTTCACTTGATAGGGGGAATGAAAATTTTGTAGTTAATAATTTTGTTCTCAGTATCATATTCTTTTCAGGTGATTCTATGGCTATTAAACATGAGGTCTAAACTCCCTGTTCAATTCATCTGCTAAATCTATTATTGGTTTATTGAGAACTTTTTCATATGCCCGGCAAAGTGCTTCTTCAGCACCTGTAAAACCATATTCTGATAATTTGTAGCCATCAAAAACATGATGACCAGCCATAGCAGAAGCATAACCAAAATGTGCTTCAGAACTGCTTTCAACAGGCATACATAATTTTACTTTTATGCATGAACCAGTAGCCTCAACTATATGACCTTCAAGTGTTGTGCCATCTTTATATGTTGTTTGAACAGGTATAGGATTTTGTCGTATAGCTTCCTGTGCAGCTTCATATCGTCTCCATTCCTCTTTTTTTCCGATGATTATTCCGGAAACATATTCTTTAACAGTTTCTTTTCCTTTTGTCACAACATCTTCAGGAACAGAGTCACAAAAACTACGAGGATACCCACCATCCTCCTGATATACAAAACTCAGTTTTCCTTCCTGTTGAGAAAATTTCAAAGACATGAATTTCACCAATTAATATTTATAATTATAATCTTTTATAAGTATTGAAATATTTACTTATAGCACAAGATTTGGTTGATAATTTAGTTATGTGATGGAAAATGAATGATGCAAAATTCCATGTTGAAGTAATGAGGTTTTGATGTGGTAAAATGTGGCATGGAATTGTAATTGATGTTGCTTTCAGTGATAAAAAGTTCATAAACCTTAGAATATGAAAAATCAGAAGTCGTATATCTTGATGCTATTTCCACTTCGTACTTTTTATCGAAATCTTTGATGAGTTTTCCTATTTTATTTCGCGCATCGAAATCCAGTTGATGAAGTAAGGGTTCGAATTGTGCCATGCTGCAAAAATTATCTCACAGTTCTCAAAGATGATATTCCTAAACTCACAGTTTCTTAACGATGTAAAGGGTGCGTAAAGTATTTTGCTGAAACTCCACAATAAAAGAATAGAAAGGAGGTGGGGTGGATGACAAGATTATTCACAAGAGAACAGGCAAGAGCAT
>JAGVVW010000043.1 GCA_018304635.1 Candidatus Aenigmatarchaeota archaeon | reverse complement strand
CTGTTCAATTTATATCAGACCATGCAATTACAATATCACTTGCAATTGGAACTGCAGCAGCATTATTAATGATGGCTTCGTTTTTAAGAGCGGGGTGATATTTGAGATGTATTTAAGCATTTAATTATAAGAGGTCATGTGGTGTTTTTATGAAGTTTACAGCAATTTCCGACCTGCATGGTGACAGCAAAGCTGCTTTGGCTCTGGCAGAGAAGTCTGAAAATACAGTGGTCATAGCTGGAGATATCACTACATTTGACCGCGAAGTATATTATGTTATAAAACCGTTTGTAAACAGAAAAAAACAAGTTCTGTTTGTTCCGGGAAATCATGATTTTGTCGCAGCGCGGTCTTTTGAAGAAAAATATGCAATAAAGAATATCCAGAATTATCCGGTTATATACGAAGATGTCGGATTTTTTGGATGCGGCGGCGGAACAACCATAGGTCCTAACCTGATTTCCGAGAAAGATATGTTTGAATATCTTGCCAAAGGCTATGAAAAAATAAAAAAAGCAAAGAAAAAAATCATGATAACTCATATGCATCCAAAAAATACTGTAATGGAGCGAAATTTTTTCCAAGGCAGTTCAGCTGTGCGACAGGCTATTGAAATATTTAAGCCTGATATTCATATCTGCGGCCATATACACGAAACCGAAGGCTTTGAAGATAAAATAGGAAATACACGAGTTATCTGCACAGGCAAGCGCGGAATATTATTGGAAGTGTAGGGAATGAAAACTACTGTCAGAACGACATCCGAAAACTATGAATCAAAGGTATAATAATTTCGTTCTCAAAAAAACAGCCTTCTAACAGCCCTTAAAATGCGTTATACCATGCTCTTTTCAGGTGACTATGCAACTGTCAAACTTGAGGTATAGTAGTGCATCCGGTTAAACTTCATATAACTGAAATACAACATAAAAAACAAGGTACAAATGGCTATTTCTTTGATTTTATTTTTATTCCGGGAGGATATGAGCAAGTATTAGCAGAATTTGACGATTCGAAAAGATGGGAATTCTGGAAAGATGCGTATGAGAGTTTCGCCAGATGGTATTCGAACCGGTGAGATAAATGACAGACTCAAAAGTTATACCTATAAGATGGGATGAGTATCAAGAAGGTGTCATAACAATAATGTTTCCGACACATGTAATTCCTTTGGAATTACAATGAATTATTTGCAAAGTTCTCAGTTGTCAAACCTGAGATAAGTCATCAACCCGACATTTCTGCATAAAATCAGCTTCATCCGGGTTTAATATGTTCTTGTATTTTATACCTGCTACAGCTATCATTGCACCATTATCGCTAGCATATTCCCTTGGTATTGTAAAACACTCAGCTTCACGATCGCTGCACATAATCTTCATTTTTTTCTGGAGTATTGGCGAGCTTGCAACACCACCGATTAATAAAACCTGTTTTTTTCCTGTGTGTGACAAGGCGCGTTCAGTAACTTCAGTTATCATGCAGAAAACATTTTCAAAAAAGCTGTATGCTATATCCTGTTTTTTTGTTCCTGATTTATATTTTTTAACAGCTTCTGTTGCAATTCCTGAGAATGATACATCCATGCCTTTGACTACGTATGGCAATTCAATATAATTTCCATGCTCTTTTTCCATATAATAACTTCCTGGATAAGAATAACCCAATTCTCTTGCAACCACATCGCCTGCGTTTCCCAATGAAATGTCAAGAGTTTCGCCGCATATTTTATATTTGTTTTTAGTTTCAATTATTATCTGGGTATTGCCGCCGGATATGTATACGATAACAGGGTCTTTGCATTTCGTGATAAACTTACCTATTTCTATGTGTGCAACTGCATGGTTGACACCTATCAATGGCTTTTTTAATTTTCTGCTTAATTCTTTTGCATGTTCCAAACCAACTTTTAAACATGGTGGCAATCCAGGGCCCTGCGAAAAACAAACAAAATCCAGTTGATCCAGACTCAATCCGGATTTTTTCAGGGCATTATCCAGAACAGTATCCCTGACTTTCATATGATGATTCCTGGCTTCAATCGGATGAATGCCGCCTTTTTCAGGCTTGTACATATCAGTTTCATTTGCCAGAATTTTTACACCGGCAGGTAATTGTTCAATAATGCCAATGCCATATGTGTGCGATGTACTTTCAATTCCAAGATAGTTTGACATATGTATAATTTTCATTATTTGAATATTAATACAAATCCCAGATTTTATATTGATATTGAAATACATTGCAATTTCTATCTGAATCTGGGATATTGGTCCGTGCCTGAATATGGCAAATGGCTCTATACGCACGACAGTAGAGCAGGGCTTTTCTTTCAGATCACCTGCATTGATTACATCCTATCCAATAGATTATAAACATGTAATAGGTCTTGATTGTAGAACCCACCATTTTCCATTCCTTTCTTTAACCAATTCAATGTCCTGTGGAAAATTAAATATATTTTCAATATATAAAGATATTTTTTTAATTTCATTTATATCAGATTCATCCAAAGTAGAAATTTCTTTTTTGGATTCTATAGTCTCCAGATGGAAATCTGATTTATTTATATAATATCTACATGGTCCTATTTTTCCAGAAACAATAAATTTACACGGTCCTTTGAAAGCTTCTATGACAATTTCATTTTTTTTATTCACGGGGTTTTGTGTAAAAACTATAGAAGATTTTTCAGCTTCTATCATATATTGAACTATTACTGCCATTCTCAAAGAATCGTAATCAATCCTTTTGAAATTACAGTAGGTTTTAACTCTTTCGGATTTTATACTTTTCCAACAATTAATAATATTCTTAAATAAACGATTTCTTGTTACCTTGATATAAGAATCAAACAAACCGGCAAAACTATGTTCTTTACAATCTTCCATAGTCATACTACTTCTAACAGATACATAATTAGAGTTGAGTCTTTCAAAAAAATCTAAAATTTCATCCTGAAAATATAGGAAATTCTTCTCGTTTATATCGGTTGATATTACAAAACCTTTCGGAATCCTAATATCATTCTGACAAAGCTTAGCGAGATGGCATGCTTTTTTCCCAAACTTTTTGGTATCATCAGAATTCAAATTATTAATAAATTCTATCATTTTTCCACATCTCTATCAATCTGTTTTTATCAACTTCTAAAATTTGACCAAACTTTAAGTCTTTCCAAAAGTTTATTATATTTTCACTAAAATATCTATGAAGTAATATGGATAAAAACATTCCATGAGAAATGACGAATATTGTGTTTTTTTCTGCATTTATTCTTTTAATAAATTTTCTTATACGCCTTTTAACATTATCGATATTTTCCCATTCATATCTGAATTCGGGTGAATTTGTTAAATATGATTTAACTATTTCAATATAATCTTCTTCTATAAAGCCAGCTTTGCTTCTGTCAACTTCGGAAATTTCATGACAGTCTACTACAGGTATATTATATTTCTTTCCTATAATGTCTGCTGTTATTCTTGCTTTTGGTTCGGGGCTTGTGAAGATCTTATCAATACTTTTTAGCTTATTGCTTTTGATCATATTATCCATAGCTCTTTGACCTTCTTCGTCTAATTCCCATTCAGCAACAGGCTTATTTTTATCAATATTGGGTTTAAAATGTCTGAGGAATATTATTTTTCCATTTTTATTATTTTTGATTTTTATAGTACCTCTGTCAGCATTCAATTCTACATGCATTCCATCTTTTAGTAATTTTGTTATATTTTCAACACCAATAAGACACGGAATTCTCAGTTCTCGACTGATGACAGCAGCATGACTTAAAATACCCCCTTCTTCTGTAATTATGCCTCCTGCAATTTGCATGGCGTTTATTAAATCAAAATCCGTTCCATGTGCTACCATTATTTCTCCACGATTTATTTTATTAATATCTTTACTAGATTTTATAATTTTCACAACTCCAAAAACCCTACCAGAAGAAGCACAGACACCGCTTATGTTATCTGACTTCATTTTCCGGTCGTAGATCAATTCTTTATAAGCTTCATCAGTTTTAGTAGTAAAAAATTCTTTTCTGTATAATACCAACCCCCTTTTTCTTTCACCGATGATGCTTTTTTTAAGTACTTTATTATCTGATAATAAATCGCAAAGTTCTGATAGGAAATAATAATTCAGTATTTTCATCGGAATATTTTTTCTATTTGAAATTTCTTTTAATATATTTTCCCGTATTTCTGTGGTTTTTCCTAAAAGTGCTTTATTTTTATCTCTCAATACACCCACACGTCTACTAAATTCAATATTTTTTAATAGTATTTTATTATCTTGTATTTTTTCCAGATACGTATTCTTTTCTATAATCATAGAATTTGTTTTCTCATTAAGTTCTGTTAATTTCTTTTCAATTTCTTCACACCCTTTTTCCGAAAGTCTATTATATCTTTTAATATAATAATTATGTGTATATGCATTAGCACCATAAGCGCTGTGGACATATTTGTATTTATCATGATGCTTTTTTATGACATCATATACAGAGTTGGAATTATTTTTCATACAATTTAAAATTAATTCTAAAAAGTCTTTTTCTTCACTAACGCCTATTGTTGATTCTTCTGAATATAGAAGTGATGCAATAGCTATGCATCTTTCTTGTTCATTTGAAAAGTATTTCTTACACATACTGTCTATTGCATAGGATAGTGCATGCTCTATCTGGACAAGATTAATTTTATATATAACGGTCAAAACAGTATAATGAAAATCTATCAATAACAATCCTAATCCAATATCATCAAGTTCTTGGATATTTGTTTTATTTATTTTATTAATCATTCTAAACAATCTTTCCTTTGGATCTTCAATATATCTATCAAGTTCATTCCATATATCTTCATCTCCTCTTATGAACTTTTCACCAAACCATCTAGCGATAAAATTCCATTCTTCTTGTGGAGCATATGTTGTTATTTCTGTTCCTTTACAACAAGTTATAGTATTTCTAAATCTGAGCGAATTTACATCAGGATAATATCTATTATATAGATCAAAAAGAAATTCTGTACCCAAAGCACTGATAACAGATCTGTAATTTATTTGCTTCCACTTTTTGTTTTTCCTATATTCACGTATCATATTTATCACTCGAATTCATAATAAATTTCCATTGATTTTATACTTCCATCTGAATGAACAACACAGTTTTCTAATTTTGATTCTGGTTGCACAGTTGAATTTTTTCCCAAAATAACATTATTTAATTCGCTCTCCCTTCCTATTTCACAACCATCCATCACAACAACATTTTTCATTTTAACTCTTTTATTTATTATTACATAATTTCCCAGAACACTGTTTCTAATAATAGCATCTTGATCTGTTTGTGTTCCTGTTCCATATAAAACAACGTTTTCTTTATCTATACAGGCTTCTTGAAAATGTTTTTTACATAATCGTTTCAATGCTCCCATATTTGCGCAAAGTAAATTATAAGGAGTGTTGATATTCACTGCTTTTTCATCATTAACATACACAGTCAATGCTCCCTCTTGTGCAAGTATATCAAATATAAAATCTTCCTTATAACTTTCTAGATCAGTACCTATAATTTTTAGTAGTCCGGGACCTGCGACATACAGTCCGAGATTTATCAAATCGTTCTCTGTTGATATACTATCCAATCTTCGAAAACCCCGTAAGCTATTATCATCATTAACATCAAAGACACATGCCTTAGAAGTAGGATATGTTCTAGTAGCTACAAGAGTAATATGTCTACCTTGCTTCTCATGAAATTCTCTCACTTCTTCTATATCAATATCACCAAACATATCTCCAGTGATTCCAATAATACAGTCTTCAAAATCATCATTCGTTTCTAAGTCGTATAATAATTCAATTAATGGATAAATAGGTCCTTTCATTACTGTGTCGGTTTTGGGTTGAAGTAGATTCTGTTCAAACAGTTCTTTAAATTTTAAAAAATAATTATCGAAAAAATCTTTATTTGATGTACTATATGAAAACCTTATAGGTGCATATCTTTCAATAAGAGATTCTATATGATAATCAATTAAAGGTGAATTTAATACTGGTAGTATATGTTTCGGTTGATAATCCGAAAATTTTCCTAGTCGTGTACCTTTCCCTCCTGCAATTATAACACTTTGTGCAAATTTATAATTCATCTTATCTCTCCTTAACAGCAAGAGAATAATAATCATTAAACGCGAAAAATGTTTTCATAGCTTCCTGTGGGGTTCTTGCTGTTTTCATTAATCTGTATATTCTTTCTGGGTCAGTATAAGCTTTTTGATACGCTTTAGTTTTCAGTCTAGATAAATCTTCTTTGGTTAATTCTGGGTGAGGAGAACACAAACCATCGGGGTCACCCGGCCATTTTTTTCTATCTACATGTGTAAACGGATTATCTTTAATGTCTGGATATAATTCAGAATGATTCTGTTGCCATTTCCATAAGTATGTACCAGGATGTATTGTTAAAATATTCATCGTTGGATAATCTACAGGAATGTGTATCATGGCATCAATGGTCATATTAATATCTCCAATAGTTTCTTGTGGAAATCCTATTATATATCCCGCACTTGTTTTTATTCCATGTTCACGACAAAGTTCAAGCATTTGTGTGATTTCTTCATCAGTGAAATCTCCTTTGCTACCTCTTCCGATATAACTTCTCTGACCTTCATGAGATTCCACACCTAAAAATACAGATCTCATGCCACATTCTGATGCTATTCTAATCTTATTTTCATTTGATGCATTTACAGATGCAAAAGCAGTAAAAGTAACACCCACACTAGCTAACATTTCACATAGTTTGAAAAACTCATTATCTTCTCTAGCAAAAAAATCATCGTCATCAAATTTTATACTTTCTAAAGAGGGTAGTCCCTGATATTTTCTTAATCTATTAATAAAATCTATTTCTTCTTCCAGATTCTCGACACTTCTAAACCTGTAACCTTTTCCATGCATTAAATTTGAACAACAATAAATGCAACTAGAATTACAACCCCGAGAACCCATAATACTTGTAAAATTATCACTTAAATGACGGTAGTTTGCAATCCTATAATAAGGAAAATAGTCAACAGTTAATTCTCTCCCTCTAAATGAAATAGAATCTAGATCGTGTACAACAGGGCTCCGTTCTGTTTTTATTATTTCACCTTCTTTTGTTTTGAAAGCTATGCCTTTTATTTCTTTTAGTTGCATTTCACTTGGTTGCATATCCTGATGAATTAAAGTCATAAATGATCTTAAGCTATTTTCAGCTTCACCAATGAATACAACGTCAGTATACTCGAGAAGTTCTTCTATTCTAGCTGAAGAATAAGGACCACCTGTTATTTTAATAGGAATATTATTCATATTCTCAAAGAGTGTTTTTGTTTCAGGCATACTATCAGTATATCCCGGAATTCCTATAATATCCGGATTATAATCTCTTACAGCTGAAGTCAGTTCGTCTAATGAATTGAAAAAGGCTCCATCAAATATTTTGACATCATCAACTAATCCTTTATCTAAAATATCTCCACCTAAAATCATTATACCATTAGTAGGATGTTTTCCACCTCTACGATTTTTATCGAAGCACCTATAAGGTGCGCTAACAAATGCAATTTTTAGTTCTTGCATAGAAATATCATCAATAGAAAATTTTAAATATATATCTGTATATAAAACCATAAGATTGCTATATCATTCCAGATACATCTTCACTTTCGCCATTGCAATTTCTATCTGAATCTGGGATATTGGTCCGTGCCTGAATATGGCAAATGGCTCTATACGCACGACAGTAGAGCAGGGCTTTTCTTTCAGATCGCCTGCATCAATTATAATATCTACCCTGTTATCAAACATGTCAATAACATCCTTGATTTTATACAGCGGTTTCTGGCTACTAATATTAGCTGATGTTGAGATTATGGGCTTCCCAAGTTTTTCCACAATGTTTCTTACAATATCAACACACGCTATCCTGAATCTGAAATAATCTTTATCCAATAATTCAGGCGAGCCCTGCTTTTTTCTGGAGACAATTGTTATAGGTCCGGGCATTAAATTCTTTATAACTTTAATTTCTTTTTCTGACAGTTCAGCGTATTCCTGAGCCATTTTCAAATCAGATACAAGGCATATGTAGTGCTTGGATGTATCCCGCTGTTTTAAATCATTCACTTTACGTACAGCTTCCGGGCTGGATGCATCAACGCCAATTCCATAACTTGACTTTGACGGGTGGACAACAATGCCGCCCTGCTTCAGGACATTTACACAGGCATTGACATCATCTTTTGTAATAAGGGTCATAATAAACCCTTTTCAAGAATAAATATTTATATCTAATGAAAAGCGTTTACGGAATATATTAAAACCCTTTTCAAGAATAAATATTTAAATTCAACACCCCAACCCCAGAATATGCACTCCGTAAATCACGAAGAATGATGGCAGGACCGAAATAATTATGGCTGAGAACAGCAGCACGTAAAACAATGTTGTATTGGTTCTAAAAAATTTGCCGATAAAACCAGCTGTATATGATCCAATTCCTGTTCCCGGTAGTGCCAGAAGCAAAAACAATGCAAAATTTCCATGCTTTTCAAACCACGGCTCAATTCGTTTCATTATTTTTGAATTTTTAGACTGAATATAGGAATTAAGCTTTTCAGGAAGCATTGTTGCATCCATAATCTTCAGGAAAATTATAACGCCTATGAAATTTAAAATTATGGAAATGACAACAAATTCTATCTGTTTCGTGCATATGAAAAACAGGGAAGCCCCTCTTGCTTCGAATGCGGGAACCATAGAAGACAATAAAAAAACAACATTAGTTATCCAGTCTGCCATTTGTGAATCCCCGTATCATATATTTAGTATATATATTTTATATCCATATACTTACAACACACATAATCGTGCAGATTTCGAACTCAATTTTTAAACCGATACTTCAGCAAATACCAAGCCAATTTCAGGCTTTTACCGGATTTCATGCGGGAGCCTCTGGTGTAATCTATAGATACATTAATAAAACCTATTTTTAAATTATGCTCTACTGCTTTTATAAGCATTTCTGATTCAAATTCATATTCATCCTTCTGAAGATTTAATTTCATAAAAACATCTTTTTTAACGGCCCTGAAGCCGCAAAGTACATCAGGGAAGTTCTGGATAGTTATTTTATTAACCATATAACGGGCAAATATGTTTGCAATGCGGCGCTGCAGTGGTATGTCAGAAAAATTCCGGACACCCGCAACAATATCGTATTTTTTAATTGCCTTTTCAAATTTTATTATGTCTGATGCATCCATCTGTTGGTCAGAATCCATGAAAATTATAATGTCATCAGAATGTTTTGCACCGATCCTGCATGCATATCCTTTGCCGTAATTTTTACCTAGTGATACGCATTTATAACCGAGTCTTTTTACCAATTCAGATGTGTCATCTGTTGAACCATCATCTACGACAACAACTTTGTATTTTTTTGGGATAGATTCCAGCAATTCCGGGATGTTTTTAGCTTCGTTAGATGCCGGGAGAACAATTGTAGTCATTTTTTCCACTCTTTATTTTTTAATAAAAACTCGACTAAAGCATAATAGGAAATTGCAAGAGTTATATACATTGCAATATGAGTATAAACAATAGGGACCAAGTTTGCCAGTGTCAGAAGCCCTATTAATATTGTAATTCCCTGAGCATCGGCTTTTATTTTTCCACTTGTTTCGGATTTGAGTATTATATCTTTTGCCTTTGCAGCATCGCGAATAACCTGAACTGCAAATTCCCTGGATATCATCAATAAAACAGTCCATAATGGAAGCACACCCAGATAAAGCAGTGTGATGAACAGGCAGTTTATCAGTATTTTATCTGTTATCGGGTCGAGAAAAGATCCGAAAAGTGATACTTTCTTCTGTTTTCTTGCGATCGGCCCGTCGATTATATCTGTAGCAGCAGCTATGATAAACAATAGCACTGCGTATATTGGATAGTTGAAAACAGCTAATGCCACAATAAATGGCACAGCAGCCAGCCTGAAACATGTCAAAACATTGGCAATATTCATAATTATAATAATTGCATATCCCTTAAATATTGATAATTGCATATTTGATTAACGAGACTGGTATTATGATAGGCATTGATTTTTTTATCCATCTGGCCCAAACATGGGGTTACTTGGCTGTATTTCTATCTGGTTTCTTTTCTACATTCACTTTATTTCTTCCTTCCCCAACATTCATTGTGATTTTTCTTTTGGGAAAAACTCTTAACCCATTTTTCGTAGGTGTTGTAGGAGGACTGGGTGCAGCTATAGGTGAAATGATCGGATATGGCATAGGTTATGGTGCAATATTAGGAACTGAGAAGCTGAAAAAACCCATAATGAAAAAAATCGAGAAAGGAAGAGAGCAGATTGAAAAATGGTTTAAAAAATATAAGCCCGAAGTGGTGATCTTCATATTTGCTGCAGCGCCGCTCCTGCCGTTTGACCTCGTGGGCTTATTTTGCGGAGCAATAAAATATGACAAAAAAAAGTTTTTCATTATAATGCTTGTCGGTAAAATACTGAAGTATCTGGTTTTAGCTTATGCCGGGTATTACGGGATTTCAGCAGTCATTGGATATCTTGGATAGTGTGGAAAACCTCATCATAGAACCAAATTTACATAGCATGCTTTCGGTTGATGTTTTTAAAGTAAGTTTAATGTGCGTTTGCGTCACGGTTTTCTCGTCTTTCGTTACGCAGTTTCCAATTTCCGAAATCTTGTCAGAGATTTCGAAAAAAACCGATGCCTTTTTAGGCTGCGGCTGTTCTTTATTATTTATGATATTTGATGCGGATTATCGGTTAACAACTATGATTTTTTGTCGGATGTGTCATCTTCTTTTATCTTCCTTATACTTTCTATTTCTATAAATGACTTAATGCCCAGATAAGTACCAGCACCAAGCATTTCTTCAGCCAGATCCTTTTTTGACAATCCCTTTAATTCATTTTTCCTTTTGGTCCAAATTTCAGGAAAAATCTTTTCTGTCATAGCGTCCGCCATTTCTGAAGCAATAATATCTGAAATCTTATCTATTGAAATATCGACATGAACATTTTCTATTTCTTCACGAGAAGATTTTTTTGTTATAAAGCACTCAAAGCACATATGCTTTTTTGACTTTTCAAGCATATCTTCAGGGCACTCTATCTTATTGCTACAGAAATCACAATTCACCTTTATGCTCCTGCTGTTGCTAAAATCTTTTATTTCCATAATATATAATGGTGGTTACGAAAGCCTAAAAGCTTACCTGAATTGTTTTCTGACCTTTCCTTTAAATGTTTTCCACAGAATTCCTGTAAATGAAGTTTTCTTATCCGGTAAAATCACGTGGCCTTTTTTTATTGCTTTTAAGATTTCTTCTACGCTGCTGCCATCTATTTTGCAGGCATATTTCCCCAGTTCCGACAGAATATGCGAGTCTGAACCTGAAACCATGGGCTTTTTGCAGTGAACTGCGAGTTCCATTGCCTTTTTGTTCATCGAAGCAAATGTTTTTCCATTTAGAACTTCAATTGCATCCACATATTTTACATATTCGGGTTTCTGGACAATGCCTTCACGCAGAGCACCGCCATAAGGATGAGCAGCAATAAGAATACCTGAGTCAGAATGAATTTCATCATGAAGTTCAGGTAGTGTTTTTGACCGGGGCATTGAATTTATACCCAAACACAAAATATGTCCTGCATCTGAGTTGATTTCAACTCCGGGTATGTTTATTATATTATATTTTTTTTCCAGTTCCTTCATTTTACCGCATGCAAATATATTATGATCCGTAATAGCCAATGCTTCCAAACCTATTTTATTTGCCTGCATAAACAATTTTTCCGGGGATGCAGATCCGTCTGAATAATTGGAATGAGAGTGCAGCTCAACTAAAATACTGTTTAATTCTTCAGGCATTTTATCACCACGGTGTTTGCTTGATGTCAAGAATATATGCAATTAAATTGGATATATAATGAATAACCGGTGTAATCACAATAAGGAAAATTATTATGGGCAGTGTCAGGTGCAATGCAAATGAAACTGAGATTAATGCAAATATAAGAAAGTCCAGCTGATCCAGTAAGATAGCTGGCTTGCCTCGTTCAAATCCTATTCTTCTTTTAATAAATGAGCCTATCATGTCGCCAAAAACAGCACCTGCTGACAGCAGCACAATAGCTGTAAAAGACAAAGGAATAATGTCAACATATTTTGCAACATCGTTCTGAAAATAAAGTTGTAATGAGCCTATAAAAATTCCAAATAAAATTCCTGCTATGGTGCCTTCAATTGTCTTGCCCCTGCCTAAGAGTGGCTGGCTTTTGAATTTTACATTTCCATCAACAGGAATCTTTCCTCTGATCAAAGGAGGAAAAGCATTGGCTGCATAGGCACTGGCAATGACCCAGAAAGCCTGAATAATAACCGACAGCATAAAATTACTAAGTTTTTTTCTTTTAAAAGGAAACAATAGGTGGGAAGAACTTGAGTTACACGAGCTTCAAGAAGATAACCTCAAAATAATTGACCCTGAAACAAGAAATAATGTCATTGCGGCATATAACAGATTAGGATCAAGAGTTAAACTATATCTTTTCCGTAGAATTGATGAAAATCACGCAGTTTTAAAAATTTATATCTTCAATCTACAAGTAAATGCATGGGCGGGTAGCTTAGTCTGGTTACACCTTTTCTTTTTTAAAAAAAGAAAACGTGTACGAAAAGAAAAACTGCATAACAGCTTTTTGCTGCTATAAATAGAAAGAAAAGATGCCAGAGGGAGCGCCACGCTGATAACAGCCCTTTTTCGAGAATTAAAATCTCTGACTACGAAAAAGCGAGTGCGAAAGACGCTGCAAAGCAGCGTCATGAGGATTCGGAAAAAATATTACTCCATTTTCGCCTGGCTGTGTGATACGTGGAGGCCGTGAGTTCAAAACAACCCTTTTTGGAGAAATGAAATTTATGCCTACCAAAAAGCGTTGACGGAAAGTATATTATTTTCCTGATTGCAACCCTTTTTGGAGAAATGAAATTT
>JAGVVW010000039.1 GCA_018304635.1 Candidatus Aenigmatarchaeota archaeon | reverse complement strand
GTCCTAACTGTGGTTGCCCACGTATAAAGAATGGCAAAAGAAGACTTAAGCTTATCGGAACTGTCCAAAATTACCTTTGCAGGAATTGCGGATGTCAGGTACGTGATTCTGATTTTACGGGTTACATGTATCCACGCAAAATCATTGATGCAGCTGTTTCTCTTTATCAGAGCGGCATTACACTGGAATATGTAAAAATAAGCATAGGACGAATCTTTGGAATCACGATAAAGTCCCTGTCTGCAATAGAAAATACGAACAGACAGCATGCCATCGTATTACAGAGCAATTATGGAAACTTTTTCCAGAGAAGTCAAGCATAACAAATTCAGGTCTTTTGAAGAGCATAGCAACAATGATGTTGGGCTCCGCCCGACACATGGAAAAGCTTTGCTTTTCCAATGGATTGAGAATTTCTTTCGGTTCAAACGAAGGCTGCCAAAATTCCACACACTTGAAAGTGCAAAAAATTACTTTGACAGCTGGGTAGCACAACACAATGAAAGAATAGCAAAGAATCTGAAAGGCAAAGCAGCAAAAATGATACAGGTTAAAATTTTTGGGACATGTTTGTAACGATGGTATCATACGGATTTTGAAATTAACCCGTTGTTATTGAAAATAACGAGAACTGAATAAATGTCTTCCATTTCCTTGGTAATCAATTGCAAACAATACCTGATCTTCAACTACTATTCCTGTTGGCTCTCTTGATGGCAAAGGATCTTCTAACAATTCATATCTACCAGGCAAGACAACTCTATTATTGGGCTTGGCTGCAACATAATCTCCTGCTTTAAGTTTTTTGGCAAGTTCTACATCCATAAATTTCTTCCTCCTTTTTTCATAAACTATATCATTGATTGCTCAATAGACAGATAATGGATTATGTTGAAGTATTGTTTCTAATGCAGCAATTTCTTCTTCATTGGATTTATGAGTTCTATAAAACTCTAAAAGTTTATTTGCTACACTATAAGCACCGGAAGCAAATTCAACATGATTCGGATTTTTCGGGTCAAAATCTTCAGCCCCTTTTAACAAAAACCAAACAGTAGGATACTGTTCTTCAGTAACCCATCTTATTCTGTTATATGCATGGTTTCCAATAAATCTATAGAATGTCACCGGAGTTCCATCTCTATGAAATTCATACACATTACTATCAGAACTCGGTAATCCTTGTTTTATCTCATTTTCCTCATCTCGTATTGAAATTCCACATTCTGTGTGAGTATTTAAAAAAACATTTCTAAGCACGCCTTCATCAGTATATCCATATTCAGGGTATTGTTCATCATTTTGCATACTCTTCACATGATCTCTTTCAGTTGAAAGAAATCGATAAAATAAATACCTTAATACAGAACTTACTCGAGCAGAAAAAGGCATAATCTTTTTAATTTTATTAACATCAGAACGACATATAGGACATTCCGGAAGATGATATTCCTTTAATTGATATGCATAATTTCTATCAGTCCAGATTGTTCCATCAGCATATGCATAAATTGTTTGTTCGTCAGGACATCCAAGATCATATGACAGTTCTCTTCCTATAATTATCATTGCTTCTTCCAAAGGCAAATAATCTTTAGGTATCCACGGTGTTTCGAAAAATTCTGCTGTTTTCGTCATCTATCATCACCATTATTTTTAGTAATCCATATCTCCGCCGCCCGGCATTCCGCCGCCAGGAGGCATAGGAGGCATTCTGCCGCCAGACTTTGCTGTTATGACATCGTCAATTCGCAAGATCATTTCAGTTGCTTCTGTAGCACTATTTATTGCCTGCGTTTTGATTTTCAGCGGCTCAATTACATTCATGGCTTCCATATCACCCGTAGTGCCTTTGAAAACATCTACACCAATATTTCCCTGTCCCTTGTCATGAGCTGATCTTAAGTTCACTAATATGTCAATTGGATCGTGTCCAGTTGACTCAGCCAAAGTTCTTGGAACAATTTCAACAGCTTCTGAAAATGCATTTATTGCAAGCTGCTCTCTGCCGCCAATAGTTTCAGCATATTTTCTCAGATGTCTTGCAAGCTCTATTTCAATTGCTCCGCCTCCGTAGACAAATTTGCCATATTCTAGTGTGCTTGCAATTCCAAGCACAGCATCTTCCATTGCACGCTTTACTTCATCTGCAACATGTTCTGTTCCGCCTCGAATCAGAATGGAAACTGCTTTTGGATCTTTGCAGTCCCGGACAAATATCATGTCATCTCCTGCAATTTTCATTTCTTCAACAAGACCTGCTTTTCCCAGGTCAGCTGGTGTTAAATCATCCAGGTTAGAAACAATGTTGGCACCGGTTGCTTTTGCAAGTTTCTCTATATCGCTTTTTTTAACGCGCCTTGCTGAAGTAATTTTCTTTTTTGCAAGATAATGCTGAGCAATGTCATCTATTCCTTTCTGGCACAAAACCACATTGCACCCGCTTGCAGCAATTTTTTCAACCATATCTTTTAGCATTGCATGCTCTTGATCAACAAAGCTCTTGAGCTGGTCTGGTGATGTTATTCTTATTTCCGTGTTTGTTTCAGGACCCTTGATTTCCAGTGCCACATCAAGTAGAGCAATTTTAGCATCTTTTACCTTTTTGCTCATATTTGGATGGCAAACTTCCTTGTCAATTACAATGCCTCGGATAAGCTCTGTGTCATCTATTGATCCGCCCTGCTTTTTCTCTATCTGAATATCATCCTTGTTAATTATTGTCTTTTTGTTTTCAGTTCTGGCAACAGCTTTAGCAGCTTCAACAGCCATTTTAGCCAGGCTTTCTTTTGCAGATTCGCTTCCTTTTCCAGTCATAGCTGTTATAGCTATTTTTTCAAGAATGTCGTCGTCATTTATTCCAGCGGTTTTTGACAAAGAATTAAGAATTTCAATTGATTTTATTTTTGCCATCCTATATCCGCGCACAACAACCGTAGGATGAATATTCTGGGATATCAGTTCCTCAGCTTTCTTTAGCAATTCACCTGCAAGTATTACAGCAGTAGTTGTGCCATCGCCCACTTCATTTTCCTGTGTTTTTGCAACTTCTACAATCATTTTAGCAGCAGGATGCTCTATTTCCATTTCATTTAAAATAGTAGCTCCGTCATTTGTTATTGTGACATCGCCTATGCTGTCAACCAGCATTTTGTCCATTCCTTTTGGACCTAATGTTGTTCTGACGCTTTCAGCAACAGTCTTTGCAGCTAATATATTTCGGGACTGCGCATCACGTCCTGTATTTCTTAAACTCCCTTCAGGCAGAATAAATATAGGCTGCCCTGTTAATTGACCATTCATGTAAAAACACCTCCAAAGTAGTAATTACAATATATATGAATACAGTAATCTTTAAAAACCTTTCTTTCTGCATTTTTTTCTAAAAAAATAATATCTAAGTTATTTTTAATATCTTCAATGTTAATAAATTTTCATGGGCGAGTAGCTTAGCCTGGCCTGCCTTTTTTCTTTTTGAAAAAGAAAAAGTGTAAGTTACCCAAAAAGAAAAATGAATGCATTTATGAAATTTGTAAAGATGCATTTTACAAACTAGTAATTTTTTTGGCTACAGAAAGAGCACCTGTCTTATATGACAGCTAAGCTAAAAATATTCCTAAGATAACAGGAGGTCGTGAGTTCAAAACAACCCTTTTTGAAGTTTTGGAAATTTTTGATGAATTTCCAAATTTCCAAAATCTCGTCAGAGATTTCGAAAAAATAGAAATTTACGACTATCAAAAAGCGTTGACGGAAAGGATATTATTTTCCTGATTGCAACCCTTTTTGGAGAATAGAAATGCAAAAAGTGTTTGGGAATTTCTCATCTCGCCCATTAAGCCTTTTATTCTTTCAAAGTTTATGGCGAAGTCATTTTCCGGTTTTTCACAAAGCTGCAAACAAGCATAGCATGATGTTTCTCATATGGTTCCAGATCAATGGTTTGCAATATCTTAAAATCGCTGTTGACCAGTTTTTCTGACTCTTCCTTATAAATCACTGAAGGATCCTTCGTAACATCAATACTCTGACTTTTGACAGCTATAAACAACAAACCGTTTCCTTTTAAAAACAATTGTGCATTTCTTATTGCTATCTCAGTTTCTTGCGGATCAGCAATATCAACATAAACCATGTCTACTGACTCAATCCATGAATATTTTTCAGGAAATCTTGCATCCAGGAGCAAAGGCATTATATTTTTTCTCCTTCCGGATAATGTTAGAAGGTTACGCATCATCCGCTCTGAGAATTCAACAGCATAGACCATTCCTGATGTAATATCAGAAATATGTGAAACAGTTGTTCCTGTTGAAGCTCCGAGATAAAGAACACTGGAATCAGGTTTGAGATTAAAGTACGACAAGCCTTTAAACATGGTAGCAGCTAATTTACTCCTGTACGGATCCCATGTTCTATACTCTTTTTTACCTTCATTCACCAGCTTTTCGCCGTAAACATTTTGTCCAGGGCATTGATTCAGCGTATATAATAACCTGTTTTTCGTAAAAACATTATAAAATATTTCCTTCATGATGATTCCTCATTTATGCAGTTATCGATAGTTTCAAAATCGTATTTTCCAGATCTTCTTTCAGTTTTTTCCGAACATCCCGTTTGGAATAAAAATCAGTTCTCGCTGCAATCATAAGTTTTGCAGATAGAATTCTGGCAACCTTTCCTTTTTTGTCGTCAGAAGATTTTTGTATATATGAACTATGATAAATTAATCCGTATTTAGGTGATTTGCCTCTTTTCTTCAAATGCCTGAATAGTGCTTTTTCAGCACCAAGCAGTTGAATTGTGGAAGATGTCATTTTAGCTAATTTCTCCAACGACCCGGCATGACTCAGAATTCTTGCAGCTAAAAGCGGTTCTATCAGGCTTGAAAAATTAGGAATTATTTCTTCACATGTATGGCTGACATAACGCTCCAAAACCTTTTTTTCGCCTTCTAAGTTTCTTATAGTATTTGCGAATGATATTACAGTATCAATATCGTTTTCATCCAGATCTACACCAGAACTTTTTTTGAATTTCGGAAAGTTTTGCCTGTTTCCATGTTCTATTATACTGCCTATCAACAAATTATCCGTAACATTATATTCCGGATAGTGCAATCCAAACCATTCTTTTATTCGGAGAGTGAAGAGATTTACAGTTTTGTTGATGTCATCCAGTGCATTTATAGCCTGAATTAGAACCATATCTTTCCGTATCAAAGATTTCATGTTTATGCGCGAAAATGCTATGCCAAAATCAACTAAAAATTTATCCAGATCAGAAACATTTTCTTTCATAAGCTCGTAAATCTGAATTTGCACGGGAATAGTGGATATTTCATTATAATTTTTTGCATGCAGGTCATTCAAAAATTCTCTTGGCAACTGTCTGGTAAATTCTTGTGCAGCCTTTTCCGGATCATTTGGAAACATATATGATCCGATAAGTTTCATCTTTTCATCAAAAGCAAATATACCTACAGGTGTCTTGATAACATGACATTTCATGCTTAATAAGAACTATGAAAAGGTTATAAAGTTTCCCGCTGTATGCATATAATGGGTCGGATAAGGACAAAGGATATAAAGAAAACAGTAAAACATATAATTGAGAAAAATAATTTTACCGTAGATTTTGAAAAGAACAAAGACATGCTTAATAAGCGTTATATCATCAGAGAAAAGCGTGCCAGAAACAGGATAGCTGGTTATGTCACACGCCAGATGCGGATTAAAGAAGAAAATAAAATGTGATCAATGCAAAATTTTTGGGTGCGTAAAGTATTTTGCTGAAACTCCACAATAAAAGAATAGAAAGGAGGTGGGGTGGATGACAAGATTATTCACAAGAGAACAGGCAAGAGCATT
>JAGVVW010000028.1 GCA_018304635.1 Candidatus Aenigmatarchaeota archaeon | reverse complement strand
GTAAGCTGACTCGCTCCGCTCGTCAGCTAATTTTTTAACTGACTTTTATCAGAAACAGCCGCAGCCTAAAAAGGCGGCGGTTTTATACTTTATTTACAGTCAAGAAGCCCGAAGAATTGCAGAGGCGGCAAAAGACTTTGCTCTTAGAGAAGCTGCATCAAAAGATTCTATGAGAAGGCTATGAATCAGGCAAACTGCACGCCACTGTTAAGAATGCTGAATGCATTGAGCATGTCTATGACGTCTGCTTTTTCTTTTTTATTTTCATATGCTATCTGTTTTGAAAAATCATCCAGAAAGAAAAGAGAAAACAAAAGATGCTCTGGATAGTATTGTTTATGTATTATGCCATGGCCTTTTTTGAGCAAAATGAAAAACTTTTCTTTTTCTTTGTTGTCTATCTGTACTTTATCAACGTCCTTGTATTTTAGTTTCATTTTCTCTGTTTCAAATTTCAAAGGCACTGTGAACTTTCTTGACAATATTAAACATAATTCTGGAAAAAATAACCTGGAGTAACCTGCTAATAGCATTTTCATCTGAATTTTCCGGAGTTTTGTTATCTTCTTCGTATTTTGGCAGTTGTCAATACTCCCTGTGCTTATAATATTTTTTCTGCATTTTTCCATAGACTTCAGAATGCTGTACCATGAGTTTACATAATCTGAAGGTTCGATATTATTTATAGCATATAACAGCGTTTCAAAAGGAATTATCTTGTTTTTGTACCTAAATATCATGTCTTTTTGCATGAGCGGAATTTTTTCTTTTGATTTGACTTTAGTTACGTGGCCACAGACTAGCCTGTTGACATTATTTTCATCAAAAGGAAACTTCCTGCATACTTTGGGTTTGAATTCATACCCGTGTTTAATATGTATATCGCAGATGTTGTTTTTAGACAAAAATACACACTGTGAGTTTTTATGCTTCAGAATCATTCTTCCGTTTCTGAAATTCAGAAATTTATCGGTGTCATGTCCGCATTTCTGCATATTTTTCACGTCTTCCAAATCTATGCTCATGTTCCACTTTTTACAGCATCTTCCGCATTGGGTACATTTCCATTCCATATGATATTATTAAATAATTCAGAAATAAAAACTGATTATGCGAAAGCCTGTTTTGACGTGGTCTATTATAATTACTTTGATTGCAATATCTGACAGGTTGCTGTTCGTTATGTTCCCGAATTATCTTATAGAGAAAAACTTTTCCGGGCTTGAAATCGGGATAATATTTTCTGTAGCTTCCTTTGGTTTGGTTGTATCCAGAATTTTTATTGGCAGAATAGGTGATTTTTACAGCAGAAAAACTATAATGTCTTCCGGACTGCTTGCACAGGCACTTTCTGTTTCTTTTTTTCCGTTTGTTTCCAGAATATATGAATTTATTATTGTTAAAGGTGTAAAAGATGCTGCTGAGAATATGTCCAGTACAACAGAAGATGCAATGGTTGCTGATACATTTCCAAAAGAAACGAGATCCAAAGCATTAGCACGACTTGGTGCTGCTATGCCTCTTGGGCGAGTACTGGGTTCAATTATCGGGTTTTTTGTAACTGCATACTTTGCCATAGTTTATGGGTTTTTTATAGTTTCTTTTTTTCTTCTGGCAGTTTTTTTTCTTCTGGTATTTACCCAGAAAAGACCCGAACCTAAGACAGAAAAGAAAATTAAATTCCAGCTGACACGAAACATGAAAATAATTGCTGTAATAGGATTCCTGATTTCGTTGAATTATTCGCTTGCATATTTTCCTGCATTCTTCCTTCTTGCCAAGAATCTTGGTATAGGTACGGATATGCTTTTCCTTCTTTTGCTCGGAACCAATCTCATATCAATACCACTTGCATATACAACTGATAAATGGATCGGAAGAATAGGAAAGAAAAACCTTGCAGCAATTTCTATATTTGTTTTTTCGCTTTTCATTTTACTCTATTTAATAGCTTCTGATATCGTGCAGTTTTTTATATTCTTAGCATTTGTTTCAGCTTCTTATTATATCTGGAGAATAGCTTTCAAAAACATAATGATGGACAGCACTGTTGAAGAAACGAGAGGCGGTGAAATCGGTTTTGTAAAGTTCTTTCATGGTCTGGGTGATATAGCTGGTCCACTTATAGCCGGTGTGTTAATACAATTCATTTCCTTAAATGCTGCATTTGTTACAACATTTATTGTAGGACTAGTTGCAGTTATTATGCTGAAAAGTCTTGATTTAAAATGATTTTTCTGGGAAATGTGATAAAGTATACTCATTTATCACGTCTGCCAATTCCCTGTTTTTTATCACTAAAACCAAGATTTTAGATTTTGTGTTCATTATATCTTCGAAAAATTTCGAAATATTTATTTTATCCACAGAATCTACAGATTTATAGAATTTGTTTATCTTATTTCGGATAGTGCTTGGAATATAAGTTTCCACGACGAAATCAACATAAGTACTTATATCACAAATACTTGCACACGGCACTCCAGGTTTGACAAAATATCCGAACTTACTCTCCTGTTCGCAGCACCACTTATCCAGACTGGTGTTTCCAGCACACAGACAAAAGACTTTCCTGTTTCTTCTTTTTTTATTTAATGAATCGAGTTTATCAGGAATTATTAATGGCCACGTACTGTGGAAATAATGAGAACAGAAGACCTTGTTTTTATTGTATAAACTGTGGAAATATTTTCCAGTTTTTATCTGAAATTTACATGCTTCGGCAAGACTTTCGAAATAATTAAACTGTATTGTATTTACATTCCATGGAATGGTGGAATTATATTTGTTTTTAATTCCAGAGATTCTGTTCTGAATCTCTTCCAGCCATTCTATATTTAACATATATTTATTACCGTGTTTTTTCAAAACATTTTCTTTAATCAGAAATCGTAACTCTTTAAATATAGCTTGAAACGTTACATTTCTCTCCTTTCTGATTATATCGTATATTTTCTTTGGTGCCAGAGGCCATTCCTGAGAAAGAATTTCAATTATCTGTTCCCTTACAGATTTAGATTTCCTAAATGTTGGGGTTATCATAATAATTTAATTACAGAAAAACTTTTAAACCGTTCAGTTGAGTAGAATTAAACATCATTTATTTCTATTTATAAAAGTTCATAATTCTATTATTAATTATGGTCTACGAACTAACTGAGGAAGGCAGGAACTACATAAAAAAAGGGCTTCCTGAAATGCAGTTGTTGAAGATGGCTAAAAAAAATGTGGATATTTCCACAGTTAAAAATGAAATTGACAACTTTGCAATTGCAATGCAGTGGGCCAAGAAAAATGGCTGGGCAAAAATTGCAAGTGGTAAAATTGAAATTTTATCCAGACCTGAAAAATATCCGATATATGAATCACTGAAAAAAGTTGAAAAGGGAAACACTGATGAAAATATAGAAATGCTGGTTTCCAGAAATCTTGTAGTACTGAAACGTGAAGATGCAAAAACAAAGGCTGAGAAGCTTTTAATGAATGATGTTGGAGATCTGACAAGTGATCTAATTATTACAGGACTCTGGAAAAAGGCTAAATTCAAAAAATATAATGTTGAAATTTCCGGAGAAAAAATAAATATTGGAAAAAGACATATACTTTCTTTGTACATAGAAAAAATCAGGGAAATATTTCTTGATATGGGATTTACTGAAGCTGCCGGTCCTTTGGTTGAATCCAGCTTCTGGAACTTTGATGCATTGTACCAGCCGCAGGATCATCCTGCCCGGGATCTGGCTGATACGTTTTATATGAAAATACCTGAAAACGCAAGACTTGCTTCAAAAGGAATTGTCAATGCTGTCAAGAGCGTGCATGAAAACGGCGGAAATACAGGTTCAACAGGTTGGGGTTATAAATGGTCAGAAGATTTTGCCAAAAAATGCATACTCCGTACACATACAACATCTGTTTCAGCAAGAAGTTTGAGTAAGATTAATTCGCCTGCTAAAATATTCTGCGTTGGCCGTGTTTTCAGAAATGAAACAATAGATTACAAACACCTGCCTGAATTCACTCAAGTTGAGGGGATTGTTGTTGATGAAAATGTTTGTTTTAGAGACTTACTTGGCTATCTAAAAGAATTTTATAAAAGAATGGGATTTCAGAAAATCAGATTCAGACCTGCTTATTTTCCTTACACAGAAATGTCTGTTGAGCCAGAGGTTTATTTTGAAGACAAAAAAGAATGGATGGAACTTGGCGGCGCCGGGATATTCAGGCCTGAGGTTACACAGCCGCTTGGAATAAAATCACCCGTACTTGCATGGGGATTGGGTCTGGAAAGACCGATATTTTTGAAAATAGGCCTGAATGATATACGATATTTTTACTATAAAAATGATTTGAAAATGCTCAGGGAGATGAAAACATGGCTTCAGTAATTTTTGACAGAAAGGATGTAGAACTGCTTATCGGACAGAAACTAAAAGACGATGAATGGAAGGAAAAGGTTCCAATGCTTGGATGCCCGATTGAAAAAATAACTTCTAATGAAATTGAGGTTGAAATATTTCCGAACAGGCCTGACATGCTGAGTGCAGAAGGATTTGCAAGAGCTATTTCAATGTTTCTCGGAATTCGGAAAAATATTCCAAGTTACACTGCGAAGAACAGCGAGCTTTCCATGTCTGTTGAAGATTCTGTCAGATATATCAGGCCTTATGTTGCCGGAGCTGTTGTGAAAAATGTAAAACTAACCAGTGCGATGATTGCTTCGTTGATGCAGGTTCAGGAAAAACTTCATCAGACTGCCGGAAGAAAGAGAAAAAAAGTAGCAATAGGTGTTCATGATTTTGATGCTATTAAATTTCCATTGAAATATTACGGAGCTGAACCATCTTCAATAAAATTCATACCTCTTGAAGGAAACAAGGAAATGACACTGACTGAAATTTTAAAATATCATAAAAAAGGCAGGGATTATGCACATATTCTTGACAACGCCAAAAAATATCCAGTTATTATCGACAAGCAGGGAGTTATTTCATTTCCGCCGATAATAAACAGCGAACGAACTAAAGTAAAAAAAACTACGAAAAACCTGTTTATAGATGTTACAGGCACTGATGAAAAAGAGGTTAATGCTGTTCTGAATATAATCGTAACATCACTTGCTGATCGGGGTTGCAGTATTGAAAAAATAAAAATTGGAAATAAGGAAACACCAAACCTGATGAAGGGTGAAATGAAAGTAAATGTTAATCATGTAAATAAATTACTGGGTACTAACATGGATAAAAATGAAATCAATGAAATGCTGAAAAAAATGGGGCTTATGATTAGGGCTGATGGAGTTTCTATACCATGTTATAGGTCGGATATTATGCATGAAATAGATATAATTGAAGACGTCGCAATAGCTCATGGCTATATGAATTTTGAACCTGAAATACCAGATGTTCCTGGAACCGGAAAACGGCTGGAAGAAAGAGAATTGGATAATGTTCTGCGTGAAATTATGGTAGGGTGTGGTTTTCAGGAAGTTATAAACCTGATACTTACAAATGAAGATGATGAATTTGATAAAATGCAGCAGCCACGAATTAGTGCATGTAAAACACTGAATCCTGTTACAGTTGAATGCACTATGCTGCGTACGAATATATTAGCATCACTCATGAAAACCATAACGCAAAACAAGCATAATGATTTTCCTCAAAAAATATTTGAAGTTGGTGAAGTTGCTATACTGGATGCAAACCAAGAAACTGGTGTTTTGCATAAAACACAATTAGGTTGTGTTATGTCAAATATTTCTATAAACTACAAAGAAATAACATCTGTATTGGATGCATTTATGAAGAACTTAGGGAAAAGATATAACCTGAAACCAAAAGCTGATAAGAGTTTTATAGATAGCAGGTGCGCTGAAATTTTTGTCGAGGGTATATCCTGCGGTGTAATCGGCGAAATTCATCCTCAGGTTCTGAATAACTGGAGAATTGAGATGCCATGTGCTGGATTCTGGGTTGGCGTTGATGAATTGAAGTAAAATATTATATGATTTATCATGCATCTAACCAACCAGCAAAAACAGCCATGCTGGAACAAACAAAATATTTTTGCCTTCTACATTTTTTTCTTCAAACAGATTCTTTGTGATTACAAGCCCTCTTTTAACAGAAAATTTTTCCAAGAATACCTTTTCTTTGATAGACATATTTTCCGTTGCATGATACATCGCGATAGCCATACATTTCCCTGTGAAAATTTCTTCTTGTTGTA
>JAGVVW010000013.1 GCA_018304635.1 Candidatus Aenigmatarchaeota archaeon | reverse complement strand
TTGATGAATGTGCCTGCGATGAAATATCATTTGCGTAAAACATTCAATGATAAAAAGTCTTTACCTAAAATGTTCCATTATTTAGTGAACTAACTATAAATTATAAAAACTCAGAAAACTGTTGGTTAATTCAGGTTCAGGGTCATATCGCCTTCGGGCATCATGAAGAACAAGGTGCTTTCTTGCAATGGGTGCTGTGTACTGGATAAATCTTTGCTGTCATGTTCTGGCAACAGGTTTTGAAATTATTATATCACGATATTTCCCAGTTTCTTGCAAATCCACTGATAAGCGGAACATAATCTGGTCGGACAGTTGCGTCAATTGAAAAAGCTCCGTGATGATAAACATGTTTCGGATTTATCCCTTTATTCCTTGAATCATTTTCAGACAACGGATCAAAATTAAACCACCTTGACGTACGTTCTATACAGTAAATTCTGAAACCATATCTTGGAGGTTTATTGATTACAAATGTATTCAAGTCACGTTGTTCATAAATATCAACAGCTATATTTGGTCCATGATAAACAGTTGGTTTTACAAAATTTTCTGGCAGTCCCGTATGCCAATTTATATCTTCTAAGTTAAACCACGCAGTATGAAGTTGCCTTTCTTCATCACCGTATTCATATTCACCAACAAGCCTTCCAGCTGTTATATCAAAAAGCCTGTTGTTGCCAGGCATTGGATAAGGCACAATTAACGGGCTTTCAAAAACTTCTATTCTTCCATCACTATGCATTTTTATCGCAGTACCAGTAAATTCAGATGATGTTCTACAGCTTTTTTCAATTCCTTCATCGCAAATAGCCGCGTATAATAAATATCTCAACGGTATTGCATTTCTCGCCATGTCTCCGACAGTTATTCCTTCATGGTTTTTAGTATATAAGCTACATAGGTATGCATCGAATTCATCATTCGTTATTAAACATTCTGTTACACACCCTTCTATTGATTCTGGTATTTTGAACGACATAGTTTAATAGTTTAATTAAAGTTTATAAACCTATCCTGTTTTATGGCAATAATATCTTATGCAAACCAGAATGTCAAAATTCTTATCGGAAAGCAGTTGGAGCAATACAAAGATTTAGTTGCCAAAATAAATACAGAATTTGCAGGCACCAGTCCGGGTGTATTTATCGGCCGCTATAATTATCCCAATGTTAACATTGGTATACTTGCTCCGCCGCAGATTAGAGAGGATGCATGGATTCTTGATGCACCGGAATTCTGGTATGAACAGAAGTTTTCAATACCGAATGTTATGGGTGCCCGCAGTCAGTTAGTGCATTCCAGAACAACGAGTAGTGTAAAAACCTTTTCAGGAAAAATTATAGAAGCTATGCAGGAAATTGCAGCAGCATCAAAGCCTGTTGACACTGAATTTATTCTGGAGAAAAAACCCAGTCTGAAGGTGGATGCTGACGGTTACGTCGCTCCGTTAGGAGCACATGCACCGCTGAAAAAAGCTTTGTTCTGCGAGAATCCGGGAATTGAAGCACGGATTCAAAAAGTGCTTGATGATGACTTGCTGGCTAAAGATTCTTTAGCATTGCTTTATCAAAAAGGAACAGGAATTTCAAGACTTAGTAATATTTTATCAACAGGTTTGCTGGGAAGAAAGAAAAAACTGGTTCCAACCAGATGGTCAATTACTGCTGTGGATGATACGCTGTCAAAAAATCTAATTGAAAATATAAAATACAATAAAATAGTAGACAAGTATTTGGTGTATTCCAATGAATATCTTGGGAATCATTTTGAAATTATGCTGATACCTCATTGTTGGAGTTTTGAGGTTGTAGAATGGTCTTATCCGTTTGCACAATTTTGGCATGATTATGAAGATCATAATGGCCGAAAGTCTTATGCTGATTCTGTTACAGGAGCTTATTATAGTGACAGGCTGGCTGTTGCTGAGTATTTAACTAAAATCAGGAAACAAGCTTCTGTTTTAATTTTAAGAGAGGTTATGCCTTCATATAATATTCCATGCGGAGTCTGGGTAAATCGCGAAGCTGTACGTGGCGCACTTGAGAAAAAACCGAGTGTACATGAAACTCAGGAATCTGCATTAAATGAAGTATTCTCCCGTATGAAGATGGACAGGAAAAAAGTTCTGCAGAATTCTGAACTGCTGCACATAGCAAGGGTGCAGATGAATTTGCAAAGATTTTTATGATTACCCACACGGTTGGAAAACATTAAATACTTTTCTGTAGAAATAATAAATATAAAAAAGGGCCCGAACAGAGTCGGTCCAATCGAACTCAAAACAAATAACTGTGTTCGCAGTCTTCAATTATTATAACTAAATGAAATTATTTAAGCTTTTAAAAACTAGCAGAGCCGGGTTGGCAGAGCGGCCTATTGCGCTCGTCTTAAGAACGAGTAACTGTGTTCGCAGTTGCGTGGGTTCGAAACTTTCGAAACCGAATGATGAATCTTTGGCTTAGCGAAAGTCCCACACCCGGCGCTATAAGTTTTTCCATATATGATCAGATAAGAGATGTTTCCAAAAATTCTGAAAGTATACAAGATAAAAAATTCTGCATAATTCTGAGCTGCTGCACATAGCAGGGGTGCAGATGAGCCTGCACGGATTTTTGTAATATCTGAAAGAAAAATTATTTCTGTAGAGAATAGATTGAAAATGGAAGATCAATAAAACGTTGCTGATCTTCTTCACTCATCGTAGCATTATCTTTTTCATCAATATTCAAAACAGCATAATTTATTCCGAGTTCTATCATTTGTCTTTTATAGTCATCCAAATCCTCAATATCTTGTAATCGTAACTGATCATAAGACATTATACTGTTTCTGCCTGGTATACCTTGTATCAATCCAATCTGTCTAGGATATCTAAAATCCAGAACACGTTCATTTAGTAAAAATTTTCCAAATATTGATCTAAGTATTCTACTTTCTGGTCCAAAAGGATCACCATTTTCATCAAATACTGGTAACTTGATACAGACAGGTTGAATCCCACTATCATCACATAATATTTCAGCAGTTTCCAATCGTTTAGCATCAATATAAGGAGAAGGGGAATCAAAAAAATAATAAGCACTAAAGTCAGTACAAAAACTCATAAGTTTTGCAAAATCCGTAGGATAGGAAGAAGGAATAGTTATTAATACTGGTCTTACCCTATGTTCGGGTGATAGATAGTAATCTTCTGGTAAACCATCTGCATTATCAGCTACTTCTCTATATTGAATTCCAGTGATCTCAAGACAATGAGGATACAAATCATCATTGTGATAACATATACCGAAATCTATATTTTCATTAACTCGATATGAAGTTGATACAGCAGTTTTTATCCTGCTCTTAACATCAGGATGATTTAACAACTCAAGATAATTTTTAAATGGAATTTTATTATATAAAAACAAAACTATTTAAAGCTATCATTTAGTAGTTACTTCCATAACATTCTTCCCTCTCTCATGCGGCAAAATTTTCAGGCGGGCTTTTGGAAAAGTTTTACTCAGTTCTTTGCCTTGAAAATATTCGTGCAGGAAAATTGCCAATGCAGCAACTTCGCTGTGCGGCTGGTGGCCAACTGCAATGTTGTAGTCAGCTAATTTATAAACTTCACCCGGAACTTTTTCCCCGCCGACAATCAGGAGAATTTTCTTATGCTTCCTGATATTTTTAATATGCTTCTGAATCGGCAGGCCATACATTGTCAGGTGAACTTTAACACCGCGATAATTTTCTATGAAATTAATATCTTTTTCAACATATCTGGAAGAAAAGCTGCCGCCCCATTTTTTGTGAACATTATTGATGCTGTCTAGTAAGCTGGAATCATGTTCCCCCGAATAAATTATTTTTGATGCGTCAAATGCTCTCGCAACAAGCCCGCAATGCGTTGAAATCCGATGGTCACGCAGCCTACGATGGCCGAGTCTTAGAACTTCTATCATAATAGCCCCGCCAGGATTTGAACCTGGGTCCAAGGCTCCAAAGGCCTTTATGCTTGACCATTCCGAAAACAAGATGCATCCATATTTCTTTTCAATATACATCATCCGTTCTTTTTCTTCTTTCCGTACAGGCTTTCTTCTTTACACCTTTTTCAAAATTTCCGTTTTTCAACTATGAAAAACGTGTACGAAAAGATATTACTTTTCTTTCCGTACAGGCTTTCTTTTTAAAAAGAAAGGGTGTGAAGAAAGGGTGTACTACACCACGGGGCTATCCTAAATAATCTTGTCTGTAATATTTTTATATAAGTTATTTAAAATAAACCGTGCAAATCTGTATATATATGAGAATTTTATTATCGCATTCGGATTTTATTGAATATGAACCAAAATCAAAAGCTCTGGAATCCGCAAAAAAAGCGGTGAAAGAGAAAAAAAGGATTGAGGAATGTCTGGTAGTTTTCACTGCCATTGAAAAAAACGATGGCACAGCTGAGGTTTTTCAGGCTTGTGATGAAATCGATAAAGTTGCTGGAAATGTAAAAACAAACAGAATAGTTATTTATCCATGGGTACACCTGACAAACACACCAGCCAGCCCTACGCTGGCAATGGATTTGCTTGCTGAGTTTGAAAAAAAACTCGCTGATAAGTTTGAGGTATATTCCAGCCCATTTGGCTGGTACAAATCATTTACAATTTCGTGCAAAGGACACCCGCTTTCTGAATTGAGCAGGGAAATACGGTTAGAAAAAAAACAAGTAAATGAAGAAAAATATGATTATAAGGAATTGCTTCGCCAGATCTCAAAAACAAAAATTGATACACGGGTTTTAAAAGATAATGATCACAGAATACTTGGCCAAAAGCTTGATCTGTTTTCTTTCAGTGAAACTGCTCCCGGAATGGTTTTCTGGCATAATAACGGATGGATAGTTTATAATGAACTGATAAATTTCTGGAGAGATGAACATAGAAAATTAGGATATCAGGAAATATCAACCCCACAAATACTGGATAAAAAGCTCTGGCAGATTTCAGGCCACTGGGAAAAATACAAAGAAAACATATTTCTTACTTCTTATGAGAACAGGGAAATGGCTGTCAAGCCAATGAACTGCCCAAGCGGGATACTTGTATATAAATCAAGGCCAAGATCCTACAGGGAATTACCGATGCGTGTTGCTGAACTCGGCATTGTCCACAGACAGGAATTGTCAGGTGTTCTCAACGGCTTGTTCAGAATTACAAAATTCACTCAGGATGATGCTCATATTTATTGTACAAAAGACCAGCTGGAAGATGAGATAATAGCAATAATGTCATTGATAGACAAAATCTACAAAAAATTCAGTCTTGATTATCACATTGAACTTTCCACAAGGCCTGAAAAAAGAATTGGCGATGAAAAACTGTGGGATATTGCAGAGAAAATATTGAAAAATGTGCTTAACAAGCATAAAATAAAATTCAGGGTAAATCCAGGTGACGGCGCATTCTATGGCCCTAAAATTGATTTTCATATAAAAGATTCCCTAGACAGGACATGGCAGTGCGCAACAATACAGCTGGATTTTGCAATGCCGGAAAGATTTGATCTGGAATATATGGATTCAGATAATACTCAAAAAAGACCTGTAATGATACACAGGACAATTTATGGCGCTATAGAAAGATTCATTGGAATGCTTATTGAACACCTGAATGGGAATTTTCCTGTATGGCTGTCCCCTGTTCAGACAAGAGTTTTATCGCTTACAGACAGAAACATAAAAGCTGTTGAAATCCTGACTGAGAAACTAAAAAATAATGGCATAAGAGCTGATTCAGACACCAGCCCGTCAACTGTGAACGAGAAGATTAGGAATGCAGAATTGATGAAGATATCATACATAATTCTCATAGGAGACAAGGAAGAAACGAACAAAACACTGGCTGTGAGAATGCATGGTGAAAAGCCAAAATTCAACGTGGATCCTGATAAATTTATAGAAGGGCTAAAAGAAGAGATAAGAGAACGGCGATGATGCATATCGATAGATTATAGCGAAGCTATTTTCTGGATTTTAGCCGCAACAATGAAATCTTTTTCAGTCAGTCCTTTGGCTGAGTGTGTCCACAGTTCAACAACAACTTCATTGTAAAAAATGAAAATATCAGGATGATGATTTTCGCTTTCAGCAATTTCCGCTACTTTGTTCACGAATTTTACAGCTTCTTTAAAGTCATTGAACCTGAATTTTCTGGCTATTTTTTTCCCTTTTATAAGCTTCCACTTTTTCGAAATCTTTCTAAAATTTAAATTGAATTTCATGTATAATTCTACACACTCAAAACCTTTAAAAAGATAAGTGTTCCAATAACTTGTATAAAGCCTATTATGAAATCAAGGAGAAAAAAGTATGAAGTTACAAAAAGTTGGCGAATTGGCCTTTATCTTGGGCGTGGCAATCGCTGTAATAGCTGGCTTGGCTAGCTATGCAGTCACGCAAAACATCGGGGTAGCAGCAGTACTTGCTATACTGGGTATTGTTGTAGGATTGTTGAACATAACTGAGAAGGAAGTAGTTCCTTTCTTGGCAGCAGTCATTGCACTTGTAGTTTCAGGAAGCAGCTTAAGCGTAATTCTTTCCGGAATTCCACAAATTGTAATGGTCCTACAAAACATCGTTGTCTTTGCTGCTCCAGCTGCACTTGTTGTTGCGCTAAAGGCTATTGCTTCATTGTCATCTAGTGCATGATAATGAAGACCGGATTTTTTGATTTTTTTTATTTTCATTAATCATTTTCGATTGATAAGTTTTTTCAATAATCTATTTGATTAGTGGTGCCCCGACGCAACTTTATATATATCTTATATTTATATACTAATTAGTAGTAATATTGATTATGTATACAGAACTTGTTCGCGAAGATGTCAGGAAAATGTTCCCCAGCAATAATGTAGCTGTGCATACTACGCCTGTTGTCCGATACGGAGAGACAGGATTTGGTGAAGACAGAAAAGAATTATTTTACCCGTTTTTTGATATAATTAAAAGCGGTTCTTTGACGCCGTACTACATACGAGAAGAAAGAGGAGAAAAAGCAAGGCGGACAGCAGCTGGCTCAAGAGCCAATCACTTTTCTGTTAATGTTGTGACAGCATATTTAGGCAATTTAGGATTCGGTGTCATAATATTGTACTCACCCGAATGGCTGATGAATAATTACCTGTTTAGTAATTTTGACAAGGATTGGTTAATTCCTGATCGCCATAATACTTGCCTTCAGGATGAAGACTGGGCTATAACAGGTTTAACAGAAAATTCATCAGATCCGGGCCACGATATTCCAGTATCAGAAGGTATAATTTTATTATCTGACATTGTTTTGGCAACTAATGATGATTATCCGAGACCTTACAGTACTATAGAAAAACAGCTTAAAGATGAAGAGGAATGCGAAGAATTTGGTATTAAGTGCGCAAAATTAGGTGGTGAAGATGGACTAGTTTTATCACGGGATTATTTTGGAGAGCGATTAAAGGGGTTGAAAGTATTTTACTATGATCTACGTGGTTGGGGATCTGAAACAGCAGAAAACGGTTACAAGCAATTTCGGGAATGGGCTGGTCTTGGCGAGCCAACTGAACCATTCAGTGGAAATTATTCAGTGGAAGAAGCAGGAAGGTTTTTTACAGATTCCTATAAAAGGCAATTTTACAGGATGGCTAATCACAAAAAATAATTATCACTATACAGGCCTTATCTGGGTTTATATAAAAACATTTAATTCCCAAATAATTACGCTATTTAGCGGAATTTTTTCAATTTTCACAACGCAACATAAAGTATCAAGAAGATGGTGATGAAAGATGAAAAAAATTTACCGCTTGAAATATGGCTGCTTTTAATGAGGCTTATTGTAACAGAGGCATTGCACATCGTAGAATGGGAAATTTCGGGTTAGCTGTTGCTGATTTCCAGTGTGCTGCACAAATATTAAATCCAACTCCATAACCCTCATCATCAATGCTGAAGCCTTTCTTTTGTATATTCTCTCATTTTATTTGTTTAAATCATTTGAATATCATGGCATAAAAATCTCAACAGGAATTTCAAGGAAATGCTTAAAAAATCTTTTTAATCGGGCTGTGATAATTTAAAATTAATGAAATTCCCGCTTGGATTGAAAAGGATCAGAAATGCTGAAAAATACTTAGGGAAAGAAGTTGTTAAAGATGTAAAAAAGGCAAAAAAAACAGTCGGGCCCGGTGTAATCACAGGAGGAGCTGACAATGACCCGGCTGGCATTGTAACCTATACTATAGTCGGTGCAACAACAGGGTATGTTCTTCTGTGGCTGATGTTTATTATTACGCCTATGCTGATTGTTGTGCAAGAAATGGCATCGCGTGTAGCTCTTGTAAAAAGGAAAGGATTAGCATCTGTAATAAAAGAACATTATGGCGTTAATACTGCAAAAATAGTAATGATTGTTTTGATTATAGCCAATATCGCAACCATAGGTGCTGACATCGCAGGAATATCCAGTGTTATGGGAATGATTACTGGAATCAGCTGGGTCTGGTTTATTATACCTCTGACTCTTGTTATCTGGTATATTATTCTGTTCCAAAGCTATAAATCAATCCGAAGGATTCTTCTTGGATTAGCTTTTCTCATGGGTATTTACATTATTTCTGCTTTACTTGCTAAACCTGAATGGACAAGTATTGCCAGTGGGTTTGTTCCGCATTTTAACTTTTCTTTCGTATTCTTGGCAGCTGCTGTTGGAATGATAGGAACAACAATATCACCATATATTTTATTCTGGCAGGCTTCAGAAGAGCTGGAAGAGAAAAAACCTGCATTAAGAATGAAAACAATGGAAACTGATACAATTATTGGAATGACATGGTCAAACATTGTATCTGTATTTATTATTATTGCGTCAGCTGCAGTTTTATTCGGCACTGGAATTTTCATAGAAACACCTGAACAGGCTGCTATTGCCTTGCAGCCGCTGGCTGGCCAGTGGGCTTATCTTTTATTTGCCATAGGAATTCTGATTGTCGGATTTTTAGCAATACCTGTTTTAGCTGGCTCAACAGCATATGCTGTTTCTGAAACATTTGGATGGAAAGAAGGCCTGGATAAAAAAGTTTCAAAGGCAAAAGGATTTTATGCTGTTATTACACTGTCATTTCTGGTTGGAATCGGGCTTGCTTTTTCACCGGTTAATCCGTTTCACTTCCTGTTTTATACCCAGATTTTGAATGGCTTGCTTATGCCTTTCCTGGTTTTGCTTTTATTCTTCATGTGCAACAACAGGAAAATCATGGGCTGCTATGTCAACTCAAAACTGAAAAATATAATTACAATAGCATTGCTTGTTATATTGGGATTTCTGGATACGGTATTGATTTTGCAGGTAATTGAAGCTGTAGTGTAAAATTTGAAGGATAAAGAATTTCTGGAGATAATGGCTAAGATGTAATTATTTTACAGTCTTCATTGCCCTCTCCAAGCTGCCTCGTATATCATCTATATTTATCTCCTGTTTCACACCTCTTTTAACTAACTCGTCCATCATTTCACCCACGCCCAGATTAGCTATGTCAGCAGCCTCACTTACAGATACTTTACCTTTACTGAATAACTCTATGGCTATTTCTATCCTGACATCCGCAAGCCCTCTTTCCAGAGATTCTCTCAATATAGCAGATGTATCTACCATTTCAAATCTGGACAATCTTTCCGCTTCTTTTATAAAACCTTCGTGCAGTCTTATTGAAACGTTTTTCATCATTTCAAACACCCCCTATACATTTTAATTATATTTTTGCTATACCACCCATATTCTTCCAGTCTTTCAAGACATTCATGTAATTTTTCTTTTGTTATATGTCCTTTCTTACATAACACTACAACAACATCGAGTGATGTTATGAACCCAATACTCAAAACCTTTGCTGTATTAAAGCATTTTTTATCATCAGAAAGGACCGTGTCTTTTGTTTTATATGCTAACGCTATAACATCCAGTTCACCCTTCTTGATATTGAATAAGTTCTCAATGCGGTTTTTTACCCGTCTTTCAGGAGTTTTTATCTTCAGTAAATTATTTTGTGTCAGATTTTCTACCAACAGACTGTCAAGACGACCTTTTTCCTTTCCATTGATTACTTCTTCGTATACTGATTTAGGTATAACAATAGTGTTACGCCTCGAAAATTCTTCAAGTACACTGACTTTTGCCAAGAGTATCAAAGAACTGGCATCGGCTATTATCGTCATACAATAATAATAATTGTATTACATATTTAAAGCTTTCAGCACACAACTTCAACAACATCCCCGTCTTCTAAAACATAATCCAGCCCAACCTGCATTATGCGTTCTTTTCCTTTGATTCTTCTTTTCACACGTGCAAACCTGAAATTTTTTATAAAATCTTTGTGTATGCGGTGTGCAAAATCTTTTATTGTTGAATTTGCAGGCAGAGCCATCGGTGTGTTTTTAGTATAAACTGACATAAGCCCGGACATCTTCCATATATCGCTTTTTATTTTCGCCTCGTTGTAATCCTGCCTTATTACCAGTTGTTTTGTTCGTATAGACCACTTATCCAATAATTCCTGCAGTTCTTTTTTCTCTGATTCATTTCTAGCAAGCAATATAACAATATCAGCTGTTCTGCAGATACTCAGGAATCTTACCTCAAACGTAGAAGGTATTTCTACAAGCTGAAGTTTTATTCCGTTATAATCTATCATTCCGATTTCAGGTTTTTTTGTAGTAAATGGATAGCTGCTGATTGCAGGTTTAGCGCTTGTTAATTTTTTCAGCATTGTTGATTTTCCTGAATTAGGCATTCCAATTATACATACCTGACAATCGCCTTCTTTTGTAATGCCGTAACTCTTTCCAGTTTTTTTTGAAATATTTTCTTTTTTTAGTTTTGCTAGCTTTCCACGCAAGCTTGCCAGCAGATGCTCGCCGCCTTTATGCTTTGGCGCAAGTCGTATCATTTCCTCAAGTAAAGCTATTTTTTCTTCTGTTGATTTGGCATTTCTATAGCGCTCTTCAGCCTTGTAATATTCAGGAGTTGCATTTATCGGCATAATTCACCTTCAGATATTAATACGTGCTGCTATAACAACAAGCTCTTCCCATGGTATTTTTTCCCGTTTAATTGCAACCCACCCGAATCCTTCTTTGTCGAGAATATTTTTAACCTCTTTTTCACCTGTAATAGTTGATATTAACAAAAGTATCTTTCCATGTTCAGTTAAAAAATCCTTAGCAGATCTCAAAAATCTTTCAATAATTTCCCTGCCATTTGGACCTCCATACCATTGAGGAAGTTCCTGTATTCGCGTATCATCTGCAGGTAGGTAAGGTGCATTAAATATAATCAAATCAAATCTTTCTGAAATTTTTTCAAATAAATCAGAACACCTGTATCGTATAACAGTATTATTAGCTGCTGCATTTTTCCATGCAATTTCAACTGCATTTTTATCTATATCCACAGCAAGTACCAGAGCACCTTTTTTAGCTGCAGCCACAGCCAAAATACCTGATCCTGTTCCCATATCAAGCACTTTCAATCCTCTGAGATCTGTTTTTTCCAGTATATCTAACATAAGCATAGAATCTTCCCGCGGATAATAGATATTGGCAGGAATTTCTAGTTCAAGGTCTTTGTAATAGAATTTCATAGACAACACCCGATTTCTATTATATCAATCTTTATATGATATTGTCATATCTGTAGTTGCAGGAAACAGGCTTAACAGGTCCGGGAAGGTTTTCGCACCTGTTTTTTTCCTGAACATTTGCAGCTACAGCATTAAAGCAGTTCATTTTATTAATATCTGATTCGATGCCTTCGCACGTTTTCTGATCAAGCAAAATAATAGCCTCGCATCGTAGCTTATAGCTCTCTACAGTAATTTTATAACAGTCTTCAACATTAACGTTTTGCAATGCTACTTTGTATGCAGCTCTATCTTCAGAAATTTCTGAAGGCCCTTCATAAACTGAATTCTCGGTTACCACAGGATATTCTGGAACATAGGCTTTTGCCTGAGTAGACTCGGAATATTTTACCATCGTAGAGTTCGAATTGAACTGACCGGCAGCGTAAAGTATTAGCATCAGAACAACAGCTATGATAATGTAAATTAACTGAAGCTTTCTTAGTTTTCGCTTTGTTTCGGTACTTCCAATGATACGGTCAAAATCAGGCTTAATCATATATAAAATTATTGCGAGGCTGTATAAAAGGTTTTTTGTTCTGAATTTAATGAAATATTTGGTACAGAATTTAATCATAGGATACTGAACATACATATAGCAGGTTCAAAATAAAGTTTCAATAATTATATGAATCTACTATAACTAAACTGCAGTTCGCTGTTAAGAATGCTGAATGCGTTGAGCATATGTCAGTAAAAAATTAGCTGACGATCGGAGTGAGTCAGCTTACCTGGAAAAAGACTATAATATTTTTCCCCATGGTTTTCAGTAGACACCTTTTTGCAAGAAGTAAAATCTATATCTATGCAAAAACGCGTCCGAAAATATATTATCATTATTCTCCAAAAAGGCTGTATTTTAAACCCACGACAACAAATCATATTATGAAAAAAGCCATACCTTTAATATTCTTTTTAATATTACTCAGTGCATGTGTAGAAAAAGCCGGTGAAAGTACACAGCCTGAAATGAAACCTGGTAATTCGTTAAAAGATATTATACTCCAGACTGCTGACAACTGGAATATTTATGCCAACTTCACAAAATCTTCTGACGATTGCGTTCTGCTGGTTCATATGCTCGGCAGCGACAGCACAAGCTGGTCAGTTCTGGCAGATGACCTGAATAAAAACCGGTTTTCTACATTAGCCATTGACCTGCGAGGTCATGGAAAAAGCACTGGCAATGTATTACTGAATGATTTTACCGAAGAAGATTTCCATAACATGATTCTGGATGTTGCTGCGGGTGTAGATTATCTCAAATCAGAAAACTGTAAAAAAATAAATATCATAGGTGCAAGCATCGGATCTAATCTCGCTTTAATGAGAGCTGACAATGATATAAACACAGTTGTTCTCCTCTCGCCCGGAATGGATTATCATGGTGTTAGTATCAGACAGTCAATGACATTATATGCGAATCCTGTCATGATTTTTGCCAGCAGAATGGATTCATATTCATATCAGTCATCCATGATGATAAATCAGGCGTTTAGGTCTTATCACGAATTTATCCCGTTGGAAGGCAGTGCTCATGGAACAGATATGCTGCCAAATCCGGCTGTAAGAAATAAGATAGTGGAATGGGTTAAGAAGTATTAAACCTTTAAAAGATGCAGTGCTGTAAAAATACTATGAAACCAGAAGATTTTATCAAAAGCATGACAAAAAAAGACGGCGTGCTTGTAATATTCGACAATGACGCAGATGGTATATCATCAGCCAGCCTTATGGTTAATTGTCTTAAAAAGCTGCATGGTATTGAACCATATTTAATTTCACAGCCGATGCCAACTGATAAAAATCTGATTTCCCGTGTAAAAACAACACTTCCTACAAAAATAATTATTATGGACCTTGCAATAGACCAGCAAAAACAGGTTGCTGAAAAGCTTTCAGGAATGGCTCCTCTGCTTATCATTGATCATCATCAGATTACAAACAACATAAACAACAAAAGAATTTTACACTACAATCCCCGTTTCAGAAACAGCCATATTTATCAGTCAACTACATACCTGACTTATAAAATATGCTCTAATTTATGCGACATGACTAACAGGCTTTGGATTACAGGTATAGGAATGACAGGTGATTATGACTTAAAAGATTCGCAGGATCTTGTGAAAGAAGTATGCAAAAAATATAATGTTGATAAAGACCTGTATAAAACAGAATTCGGCAGACTTGTGGATATTATATCACTTGCGAATTCTTCAGAAATAATTAAAAGCGAAAATATAGTCAACATAATTGTGAAGGCAGGCTCAATGGAAGATGTCATGAAGAATGAAAGTCTGATCAATGCATACAAAATTGTGCAGACAGAAATAGCTTTTCTGGACAGTGATATTCAGGCAAGCACAGAAATGCATAAGAATCTCGTCCTGTATGAATTAAAGACAAAATACAATCTGAGAGCTTTTGTCTCGACAAAACTTAGTGAAATGCATCATGAAAAAATAGTTGTTGTTTATCAAAAAAAAGGCAGTAAGGTAAAACTAAGCGGCCGTCATCAATTGGGTGTTTTTAATGTGGCCAAAGTTCTTCAGGATTCAGCTGCTTCATTAAAAGCAGGCGCAGGCGGTCATAATAATGCAGCAGGTGGTTCAGTCGACGTCAGAGACTGGGATGCTTACAAATTGAATCTCGTTGAAATATGCAGGAAACTGAAAAATCCGATAAATTAGCGTCATTAATTCTCTATAAGTTTATGAATTAATGTTTTTGATCATTGATCCATTACTTCCATAGTTCTATGAACCAAAGTACAGATGTCTTTCCAGTTCTCATGTTCCGAATCAAATGTTCCAGGATATAAATTCAGTCCTTCGTTTATTTTTTCTGGCAATGCTACTACATTCACTCTTACAGGTGGACAGCATTCTACTACCAGATTTCCATAGTGTCCTCTTATAGCACTAGGTTGCTCTAAATCTCTCATATCAACTGCGCTGGCATATACCCTATTTAACACAATCAACAAATCGTATCTTACCATGGTTCCCGGAAACAACATTTCCCCTGGTTTCGAAAGGTCAGCGTAGTGGTTTCTATAGACTTTGATATCTGCAGAACAAGGTTCGTTTTCTTCTAATTTCACACGCACATATGTATGCATTAAACCCTCTCTTAATTAGATGTCAGGGTTTAAAAAACTTTTGATTTCCCTGAAATTAGCTGATTCGCTCTGCTCGTTAGCTAATTTATCATATCCTCTCAAACCTAAACCCGGATTTTTTTCCAAGAGCTTCTGCTGTTCCAAGCGGATTTTCCACCTTTCCGAATTCTATTTTGCCTGCATTCACATGTTCCTTTATCTCATCAGCACGATGTTTTAGTTTTGTATTGTCAAGAACCAGATTTATTTTATCAGTTACAACAAGCCCTGCCTCTTTTCTGCATTTCTGAATTTCACGCAGTAGTTCCCTGATCAAAGCATCTTCTTCATCAACACCAGTACCAACTTTAACCTTTATGCCATTTACCTCAAAATCAGGATTTGTTATATTTTTGAACGAAACTTTTTTTACATTGCACATTCGTTCTATTATGCTTTCAATTCTGTTTTCAAATTCTCCATCCAGTTCTATACTTTCGATAGGCCATCTGAGTTTTATGTTTTTCTCTTTTCTGACATTATTTACATTTGTTACGATATCATCCACAGACCTGATTTCATTTTCTATAGTTTGGTCAATATAGTTGTCATCACATTCAGGCCAGCTTTCGAGATGAACTGAATTTTTGCAGATTTCATTGTAAATATAATCACTCAAAAACGGCGATATTGGTGCCAGTAATTTAGAAACCGTTTCAAGAACATGCTTAAACACGAATCCTGTATTGCCGTCTTTTCTGTTTCGTATCAGCTTGATATATGTTCTGGAAAAATCATCAACTATAAATGATATAACATCCCTACTGGCCGAATGAAAATTGAATGCTTCCATGTTTTGCGTAGTATTTTTTATCAAATTATTTAGTCTGGATAATATCCACATGTCTTCTATTTCCAGCTCGCCCTTTTCTATATTACTGAGATATGTTTTGTAGAAAATGTAAGTATTCCACAGAATATTCAGATATCTTCCAAGTTCCTTTGCATTTTTCATGCTGAATTTTTGCGTATTCCACGGTGCAATATCATAGCAAATATATAATCGAAGCAAGTCTGCCCCCAATTCCTGATATGCATCTGAAGCATCTATAACGTTTCCCAGAGATTTGCTCATTTTCTCTCCTTTTTCATCAAGTGTCCAGCCATTCATGCAGGCTGTTTTATAAGGAGCTTTTCCAAATGTAGCAAAGCCACATATCATCATTGTATTGAACCACGCTCTTATCTGATCCTGGCTTTCATCAACAAGGTCAACAGTCCATAATTTTTCAAATAATTCTTTGTTTTTATACGGATAACCTAATGATGCCCACGGCGCTATCCCGGAATCAAACCAGACATCAAGTATATCCGGGTCTCGTTTCATCCTGCCGCCGCAATCACATTTAAATTCAATAAGGTCAACTGCATCTTTATGCAGGCTTATGTTCGATGCATCTATTTTTGATTTAATTTCATTCCTCGACCCAATAACTTTTCTGCTGCTACACTTTTGGCAGTTCCATATCGGCAGAGGAATGCCCCAATATCTCTGACGTGTAACAGCCCAGTCAGGTGCTTCTGATATTACATTTTCATACTGATCTCTGCCAAATTCAGGGAGCCAGTTAACTTTTTTATTTGCCTTGATTATTTTATCGCGAAGCATGTCCATTTTCAAAAACCACTGCCTGCTTTTCCTGTATATTAACGGATGTTTGCACCGCCAACAAAGTGGATATGAATGAACTATTCGCTCCTGCCTGAATAATTTATTTTCATTCCTGAGTTTCTGGATTATTCTTTCATCAGAGGTTTTTACATAAATCCCGCTTAATTCCCCACCATCCTCTGTAAATTCTCCACGTTCATTTACCGGTGACGGGTCCGGAAGATTATAATGTCTTCCTAATTTACTGTCAGCATCACCATGTCCCGGAGCTGTATGAACAAGCCCTGTTCCAGTATCCATTGTAACTATATGCCCAAACTCATCATTGCCTTCTCCAACACCTTTGGCAATGGCTTTGCTTGTTACCCGCTTTTTCATTATTGGTATTGACAAATAAATACGATGAGCTTTATCATCTTCTCTTAGTTTTTCCTGTGATGGCATATCCAATATTGGTTCATACGTCAGGCCTTCTAAATTTTTACCGGAAAATTTTTCAACAACTTCATAATCTTCCCCATCTAAAACTACCAGCCGCTTTTCAGCTATGATGTAGAAGTTTTTTCCCATTTTAACTTTTACATAAGTTTCATCCGGGTGCACAATAACAGCAACATTAGCAGGCAGTGTCCATGGTGTTGTTGTCCATACAAGCAGATATTCATTCCTTTCTTTCAGTTTAAATTTTATAAGAATAGAGGGATCTTCAACATTTTTATAGGATTCACTAGCTTCTATTCCAGCAAGAACAGTTTCGCAGTTAGTGCACCAGAATCCAGGTCTCTCACCCTGAACAAGCAGACCCTGTTCATACCAGTTTTTTATAGTCCACCATCCGCTTTCAATATAATAATCATCTGAAGTTAAGTAAGGAGTAATCCACCCGCGCCACGCTCCTATTTTTTTATACAAATTAAGCCAGACAGGCTCATTTCCTTTTGCAAAATTTTTGCATGCCTGAATAAATTTATCCACGCCAATTTTGTCTTCAATCTCAGATTTGGATTTTATTCTCAGTTCTTTTTCAACTTTGTTTTCTATCGGCAGCCCGCCGCAGTCAAAACCAGGCTGGAACCACACAGCAAACCCCTGCATGTATTTAAAACGACTCCAGACATCTTTGAAAGTAGTTGTTTTAACATGGCCAACATGCGGTATGCCATTAACATATGGTGGCCCATCAAGCAGGTAAAACTTTTTCCGTTTCCAGTCCATTCTTATAATTTTTTCAGGTATCTTTTCATTTTTCCAGAATTCATGTACTTCTTTCTCTATTGCCTTCGGATCATAATTCTTCATAATATCACTTGGTTAGCACTGATTTTATATTTATAATTTAGTTTCTATTCTCTTAAATCTGATATTTATTTCCAGATATGCAATTCAACATACCTTTCTTTTAATCCATTATTTGCAATTTCCTCCATTTGTACCAAAAGGATAAAATATTCTGAAAGTTTTTTCTTCAAGTGGTATAAGTTTTACATATCCATCTCTTGCATATATATTTGCACGTGCATGATCTAATTCGCAGCACATTTCTGGCGGAAAACTTATAGGCACTCCTTCTGCGAAAACCAAAGTCTCGTAGTTTTCACCATCAGGATAATACGGAACAAAATACATATTTTCAATCCTCCCCCAATCCAGCCTCCTGCTTCTAAGTAATGGCAAAATTTCACTGCTTCAGAATGCCGAAGCAGTTTTATGCAATAATAATTTCAATTCGAGTAGCGAGGAGAATTCCGGAGATATCTAAATCTGTCATATGACTTAAATTCAGCAGATTTGACATATTAAAATATAATGTAAATGAATGCTTTTAAAATTAATCTTTTTATAAGTTTCACAAATAATACACATTCAGTGGCTGCGATGGTGTAACCTGGTTAGCACGTGGGACTGTGGATCCTCCAGTTCGGGTTCAAAGCTACCTTTTCTTTTGTAAAAGAAAAGGTAAGATATCAAAATTAACAAAATAATATGCAATAAAATTGACAAGTGTTTCTTTATTTCGGACGCGTTTTTTCTTTACAAAGAAAAAAGGTGTTTGGTGAAATTCCCGGTCGCGGCCCGTTTTTATTTTATATTCATTGAGCAAATGTATACCCCATGATAAATCATGGGGTATTTGATTTTCTGATATCCGAAAAACACGGCAAGATGTACTCGGCTTCTTCTTTCAGTGTCATTAGCTTCGTTACGATTAACGGTTCAATCGGATGAATATCAGGATACGGCGAATACAATACAGAAGACTGCGTTTCATTTGGCTTGCCAGAAACAATTTCTATTGAAATTGTTATTTCCTGCGGATGTGAGGGAAATGACAATGAAAATTTAATAAATAGAACATTCGTTGTCATTTTTATGTCAGGGAAGTATTTATACATGATAGTTACCAAAGAAGGTAACTATCATGTATTAGGATTAAAAGTGCGGTATATTTAAATACTTTGAGGTAGTAAATATAATCTTATAGAAAAGGTGATAATGTTATGACAATAAAATGGATGTTACATGGGTCAGGATTTGGTGATGAGGAAGAATCTGGATTCAGAGCTGTTCCTTACATCGATGTTGCTGATAGGAAAAATATATTTTATGTTCTGGAAACAGAAGAAATGCCTGTAGAAGCAGATGCTGATGTAGTAATTGCTGCAGGAAAGAATATAGCTGATATATGCAGAAATGTTTTAAATCGAAGAGGATATGGTCATGTATCAGTTTTTTACGATGTCTCGAGTTCAAGAAGCTATTTAAAAAATAATTCATGCGACTGGTTAATAGCAGCCAAATCGCTAAATGAATATGAAAATGATATGGATTCTTTTATAGAATACAAAGCTGGTCGTGAATTAATGGAGCTGGTCGAATAGCTTACAAGAGTTTCAGCAAAATCATTAATAGGTATCAACTTCTATTCTTCAAAAGGGTTTCAGCATGAGAAATAGTTATATTGCCGTCTTCTATCATTTGCTTTGTTATCTGTTGTATGTCTTTTCCTTTTGCACCAGCTGCAATTGCCATATTTCTGGCGTGAAGTTTCATATGACCTTTCTGGATCCCTTCAGTTGATAATGCTTTAAGTGCTGCAAAATTCTGAGCCAGACCTAAAGTAGCACAGATGCCAGAAGCTTCTTTTGCTGTTTTAACGCCTAAAATTTTTAATGCTAGCTGCGCACAGGAATTGGATTTTATTGCTCCGCCAACAGTTCCAATTGCCATAGGTAGTTCAATTGATCCTTTCAGGTCTCCGCAGCGAGTTTTCTCATATTTTGTCAGTGGTTTATACCCATTAAACGCAGCATATGAATGAGCACCAGCTTCAACAGCCCTGAAATCATTTCCCAATGCTATTACTAATGCATCTACTCCGTTCATAATTCCTTTATTATGCGTTGAGCATCGGTAGATATCATTCTTTGAAAATTCATACGCTTCAATAATTTTGTCAACAACATCTTCTCCGCCAAGAACTTCTTTTTTCCACAAAGCTTCTGCCCGTGCAAGTCGTTCATCAGCAAGATTGGAAATTATTTTCAGCCTAGTTTTTCCACCAGTGAGCTTTTCAACAAAGCTTGAAATATTTTCCAGCATCGTATTTACAGTATTGGCACCCATTGAATCCAGCACATCAACATGAAAATTTAAAATAAGCATTTCACCAACGGCAGTCTTTAATTGTTTTGTTGTTATTCTTCTGGCACCGCCGCCTAATTTTATAATTGTTGAATTTTTATCATTGCATTTCTCTAAAATTTTTTCCTCAGTTTTCAGAACATTTTTTTCAGCTTCTGAAATATTTCTGATTTTTACAATCTGCATCTGGCCGATCATAATGGAATCATCAACTTTGGTTTTGAAACCATCAGGCAATGTAAGTTTGGCACCATTACTTGCAGCAGCAACTACCGAAGGCTCTTCAATAACCATAGGAATTAATCTTGGTTTGCCGTCAATTACAAAATTTTGTGCAACAGCCAACGGCAACCTATACACGCCAATTACATTTTCAATCATCACATCAGCACGTTCAACATCAATGCCGCCAATGTCGAGATTTTTCAGTTCTTCCTTTGTCAGCCCGCATTTCTTTGCAAGTTCTTCCCTTCGTTCCTTCACGCTCATTTCATAGAACTTTTTCATTTTACTTCACCAACACATTGGAAATGTGAAATATTTCCATGTATCGGAATGCTAAAAGCATTCCAATATCTAAAATGAAGATTATACATATAAAAACATGATTATTTTTAACTCGTTAACTAACAGCCTGTTCCAGCACAAAATAGTCAATCACAAAAGCAGAATTATCAACAGGGGCAATGATTATTTCATTCATGCCTTCAGCAACATTTCTATTGATAAGATGATATGTATAGATTCTGCCTTTTTCAGCTGTATCATATTTTTCAAACAAAATTCTGTTTCCATTTTTTATTTTAACAGAAAGCCCTCCCGCCCGTATGACATCATCCAGCTTAAACCTAAGCCACTTATTATAGTAATTGGTAGATGAGCCCGAAAGATTAACATTTCTACTGAAAACATTCTCTTTTTCAGACGTATAGAATGCTTTTAATTTTGCATTTCCAACAAATTCAGATTGCGGACCAGAAGCAAATGTTACAGTGTTTTTGCCAACTTCAAAAATGCTTCTGTCAAAAGTTATCTGTTTCACAAACCTTGTGATGTTATCGCTAAACACATCTTTATTATTTATTCTTATAACAAGAGCGCCAACATAATCTACCATGTCCAGATCAATCTGCCCTTTTGTAAGTTTGACATATGTGTCAGAATCTATATCAAATGTAAATGAATCCTGCTTATCAATGAAATTTTCTGTGTGTATTATAACTTCTGTCAGTTCATATATATTCGGAGACCAGATCTGCCATCCTGATGACTCTGGAACTAACTCAATAATATATTTTGGCACGGAATTATCCAGTGTTATTTTATATTCCCCGATATTATAACGTTTTTTTTCAATTAATTTTCCATTCAATTTAATATCAAGGTCTGCAAGGTTGTTTGTATTTTTAATCATGAAATTCAGTGTTATTTTTTGCATGCTTTCAGGGTTTTGTATTTCAAATTTCAGGCTTTCTGATCCAAACAGAACACCGCTGAACAGCCTGCGTTCGCCTAAATCATATTCTATGATATCCAGCTTGTAGCTTGTGTTAAAATTTCCAATATTATAAGGTTTATATAATTCCAGTACATCTCTTCCAACAAAAAATCCTGAACTGGTATTGGTTATTTTTCCCACATCAGAGTCTGTTAAAAAGTAATCTACAGTATCATTGCTGGTATCCATAGATGCAAAAGCTATTATGAATACAGCCATTATTACTAAGCCTACAATAAGAAAGCCCATGAATTCATCCATATGATTTAAATTCTTTCAGGTTATTTTTAAATCTTCCATAACACACATTTTCATATGATAATTATGAAAAAAGACCTGAAATATGGGATTCTGACTTTAAAGCCTGAAGTATCTGGAGATCTTATTATTATAAAATCTCTTTTGATGCCGGGTGATAAGATTAGCGGTTACACTGTGCGCTCTATTTCTATCCAGCAGGGTAACAGAAAAATCAGGGGTGAAAAGAAAAAAATCTATGTTGCAATACAGGTACAAAAGGTCAGTTTCAGTGAAACTGGAGATCAGCTTCGTGTTGGCGGTATTATTCTCGAAGGGTCTGATGAAGTGGAACATGCTTATCATACAATGGAAGTTGTTATTAACGAGCCTGTTAAAATAGAAAAAAAATGGCACAAATTTGAACTGGATAAAATTGAAAAAGCAAAAATAAAACCTGTGAATATTCTAGCCTGTATTTTGGATGAAACAGAGTGTGACATTTTCAGTATAAAAGATAAAATCACAAAAAAAGCAGAATTTCAGGGATCAACCGGCAAGCGTTACCAGACAGACAGTTCAAAATATTACAGAGAGATTATAGATTATATTAAAGACAAGTCATTCGACTACTTGATTATAGCTGGACCGGGATTTGCAAAAGACAGTCTCAAACAAAGCCTTTCTGACGATATAAAGCAAAAAACAATTTTTGACAGTGTATCACATACAGGCATGTCTGGAATAAGAGAGTTAATAAGAAGAGGCACAATAGAAAAAGTATCAAAGCATTTCAGCATAGCAGGAGAATCAGTTATAGTTGAAAAATTTTTTACACTACTCGCAACTGATGGGCCTGTTGTTTACGGCATTCGGGAAACAAAACAAGCTCTTGACGCAGGATCTGTCAAAGATTTTTTAATAATTGAAACAATGCTCAGGGAGCATGAAAGCCTTGTTGAAAAGGCAGAACAGCAAAAAAGCAATATTTATATTATTGAGGCTAACCATGAAGCAGGAGAACGGTTTAAATCTTTTGGCGTGGCCGGGATATTGAGGTATAAATTGTAAAATTTATATTTTTTCATAAAGTTCAAGATAATCCTGATATCGTAAGCCTGTTAATTCATTCATTTTTTTGTCAATTTCATTTTGATGTTTTTGGTATTCTCTGTAAGGCATAGATAAACTTGCTGTAACTCCTATTGCAGCGCCAATTGCTACATTTAGTAAAGGATTTTCTGATTTGACAGCGTTATTGTATATCATAGCAATATCTCCTCCAAGAAATCCAAGCAATGAAGAAATTATCCAATACCTCAATGGTATATTTAATTTACTATCTCTTAATTCTGATTTATAGAATATATTTTCAGCATGCGTGAAATCTTCCATAAATTGTACTTTGGTTTTTGTTCTGCGGTAGGGATGCGTTAAATTATATACAAATTTTCTAAAGCCCCTTCTGTTTGTTTGGTCCAGATCAGAATAAGTTTTGGCTCTTTCACGAATTTCTTCTGCAGTGTCATGTTCTATTAGAGCATCAGAAGCTAAGCAAAGATCACTGCCGAATGCAAGATTAGCTACCAGAGGATTATTTCCTGACTCATATAAGACCTCAAAGTATAGTTCTTTAGCTGTTATTGGCTGTTCTTTCTCTTTATAATTTCTGGCAAACCCGAGAATATTCGCATAATCATGAACTGAATTTACACCAGCTTCATTTACAACATCAAAGACCTCAACAGGAACTCTACCGGAACTCTACCGGTGTACATGTGCTCAACAGCTTCTATGAGATCATTGTTCTCGTTTTCTGTTTCACACACATCTTCTTTATAATGAAGCAATGGTCTCTCCTGATCGCTTTCTTCCAATAGTTTTAGCTTAACTTCGCCACTTTTATAGATTTCTTTTGATTTATGCATGATTTTTCAGCCTCCATTTTTGGATGGAGAGCCTGAAAAATCTTTTATTAACCACC
>JAGVVW010000048.1 GCA_018304635.1 Candidatus Aenigmatarchaeota archaeon | reverse complement strand
TGCTGTTGAAATTTATGGAAAAGAGATGGTGAAATTCATCTGGCCTGATACCAATGAGCTGGATCTCGGGCCGAATGAAGAAGGAACTTTACGGGCTGTGCTGAATTTTACAGGAAGAATCGGTGCATACACTCTGGGCTTCAAAGTAGTAAACAATGTTGATACTGCAAGGCTTGTTGCTGAATCAGAGCTGTATGTTATCAGGTATGGCGGCCCGGAAGAAGGGCAGCAAAAGATAGAGTTGCCTGTTGAGTTGATATCAGATTACACGCCATCAATAGTAGTTGGAATCGGAGCTGCAATGGCATTAATATTACTGGTTTCATTTGCAAGGGCTGGTTGATAATGCAATTTAAAATCACACTTCAGCCATGTACAAAGAACAGAAAATTAGTAGCTGGTATGATTGAAACGCACAAATTCTTTGATCTTGAAGCACTGGAAAAGCTGTTAAAGAAAAAGTTTGAAAAAGTTACACTACATTTTGAAATGGGTTTGATAAATTGCAAGTATGGCTTAATGGAAATAACTGTTTTTCAGAATGGCAATATCATAATAAAATCAGCCAAAGACAGGAAAGAGATTGAAAGGGTTGTGAAGAAAATTGTTATGGAGTAACTATTGCTTTTTTAATTCGAATGCATAGAATACTCTCGGATCATCAGGCATTGGTTTTTGACCAATGAATTTGATATTGAAACCTGATTTTTTTGCTAACTTTTTCATTTCCTTTATCCGCCACTCCGCACTTTTAAGACTTCAGGCCTGTCGCTTTCTTTCAGAACATCATTAGGAACGAGAATTTCTTTTCCCTTTACAACTACAGCATTCATATTTGTCAAGTCAAGTTTATCCAGAAGCTCGCTGACTGTTCTTGCTTTTATATTTTTAGTCTTGTTATCAATGACGACTTTCATATATATAATTGTACAGCTTATTTTTATATTTTAAATTACGCGACGATCTTCCTGTAAATTTTCAATGATTTTTCAGCATCTGCGGTTTTTATTATGGCAGCTTTGTTGCTGAAAATAATTATACTGATGCCATTGTGCATTAAGGTTTTCTTGTTTTTAAAAGCAAGATGCGCTGATGACCGGGGAATAATATAAGTTGAATCACATGAGCGCGAAACCATCAGTGAACATGACTTAAGGTATTCATAATTATGTTTTGCGCAACATTTGCATTCCGGGTTTTTATTGATTTTGAATTTTCTGTTGCCCTGTATCATATAAGATTCGGGGCATGAAAACTGGGCTTTAACTGCTCTTTTTAATATGCTTTCTGGAATATTGCCGGTGCAGAAAAATGAATCGCTTGATTTTGGCATGATACATCTAAGACAGGGGCTCCTGAAAAAATGCATAACTGAATATCCTGTGTTATCGATACCGGAAAAAATAAATCGTTTTCTTGTTTTGTTGCAGTAGTCATTCAGAATATAGCGGGTGTACATATTATCTGTACAGTCTATAACAACATCAGCTCTGTCCAGAACACTGATGCTAGCAGGATTTATATCCATAAAAATTCCTTGTGCATTTTTGAGTTTTCTTGATATTATATCAACTTTTGGCTTGCTCGCGTCCTCTTTTCTATACCACTGGTTTCCATCTTCAACAACGTCCCTGTCAATTATAATAAATTGTTCCCTGATGCTATGGGCTGTCAGATAACCCAATGCACCAGCACCTACAACTGCATACATAAAAATAAAAAGGGGAGTAAAAGCTTTAAATAGATGTTATTATCTAAAGATAGGTATGTCATACGATATGCTTCTTGATGAACTTGAACATAGAATAAATATAAGAGTATCAGGAAGTTATGAAAGAAGTTTGATTGAGGCTCATGAAAGACGTGTAGTCGAAGAACAGCTAATTGAAACTTGTGTACAAAAACTTGCAGGCGATCTAGGAAAAAATGGAGTTGAAACATATAGTGATTCACACGAAAAACTTAGTAGTGCATACCAAGAATTAGTACAATTACGTGTAGGTCAGAAAATGCATGACTCTTTATTTGAAAATGTTGTAGCAGATTGTAGAGAATTTTTAGAATCTGCAAATCCATCTGATTACTGGACCAGTACTATGGTGGAAAGATTATTGGAATTTTCAAGAGAATATTCTGCTGATGTGTTAAAACACTATCAATTGATGGATAAAGTAAATAAACAGTCTAATGCTAATGAATTTGACCCATTTATTCTTGTGGAAGTTCTATGGGCTAAAACTTATGAATTCTTAAGATATACGAGAAGTAATAGAAAGAGAAGACAACTATATATGAAAATTCTCACTGAACTGGAAGGTCGTGAAATGGAAAAACAAGTAGATTATGAAAGTCTCGGAACAAGAATAGACAGATTAACAGGAGAAGAAAATCAGGAAGAAGTAAAACAAAGAATTAGTATATGATATTATCTTTGATCCGGAGTTGTTTTTATGTCAAAATATGCACATTATTGGGGTACAAACATGCATAGTTTAAGAGTAGCTGAAAAAGCAGAAATGGAAGAAAAGAAGATTCTATCAGAAATTAACACAGCTGCTGAATATGCGGATAGAGGGACAATTTCTTTATTTTCTTTGCGTCTTCCAAGACGATTTCTGCGTGAATTGAGAAATATAACCGGAAAAGAATTTTATACAGTTACTGATATTGCTACAGCAGCGTGTGAGTTGCATATGCATGTAAATCGAGGATATAAGAAAAAAATTCGAGATAGTATGGGAATTAAAAGTACACTGGGAGAGAGATTAGATGATGCCGGTATAGATACAATTAAATTCGAAGATATGGAATGTCCTTACAGACTTCCTAATGGTGACAGAAGATTGGTTATTTGTGAAATGCCAGAAGCAGTTAAAGTGCTTCAGAAATTAGGTTATGAAGAAGACGAAGAAAAAGTAGCATATACTTTAAGGCGTCTAGTTGGATATAGTGTAGAATAAGGCACTATTTTTAAAAGAGGTTGTATGGTGCAAGTGAAATACTCTATTTTGATGTTGAGCAAAGCGAAGCAAGTCTAATAGACCTGATAAACCAGTTGTTAGGTGATTCTGTGTAAAAGCTTTTTCATAAAATTAAACCTTTAAATAGTTGTTTGCAAATTATTAAACAACGCCAGTTCTAAAACTATTAATGTTAGATTTATAATTCTGGTATTTTTTCGAAATCTTCATAGGATTTCGAGATTTCGGAAATTTGGAAATTCATCAAAATTTCCAAAATCTTAAAGAGGTGGCAATTATGTCAGAAAAAATGAAAACAGGCACTACTACTGTAGGCGTAATCTGCAAAGACGGTGTTGTTTTGGCTGCTGAGTCAAAGGCAACAATGGGATATCTTGTTTCCAGCAAAGATGCCAAAAAGATATATTCAATTGATGATAGAATAGCTTTGACAATATCAGGTGGTGTTGGAGATACACAGCATCTTATAAGGATGTTAAAAGCTGAAATAAACATTTACAAAATAGGAAGGAATTCAGAAATTACTGTAAATGCAGTAAATACACTGCTGTCAAACATTCTTCAGTCATCGAGGTATTATCCATTAATGGCAATGCTGATCTTAGGTGGCGTTGATAAAAACGGAAAACATTTATTTAGTATTGATCCTGTTGGCGGAAGTGGGGAAGATGAATGCACAGCAACTGGTTCAGGTTCTCCTATAGCATTTGGCGTTTTGGAAAATGGCTATCGCCGTGATCTTAAGAAAGAAGAGGCAATTTCACTTGCTGTGAGAGCTATACGATCTGCAAAAGAGCGAGATATATTTTCAGGCGGAAACCAGATAAACGCGATTTTCATTGATGAAAACGGAATAGAAGAAATCGAAGAAAATAAAATTAAAGAAATTTTAAAGGTCAAAGCTGAATAAGAAATTAAATTTTGAGGAACATGGACATTTAAAAATTTAATTTGAAATTGATTGTATTATAATTTTGTGTATTATTTATGTATTATATGTAAAAAATAATTCTAAACATTAGGTGTGTTGTGTGTCAATAATAGAGACGATTAAAGCTGAATTACCTGCTAAAGCAATGATTACTGATATATCATTTGAAGGCAGTGAGATAATTCTGTATACAAAGAACAAGGAATTTTTCACTAATTTTTTTCCTATAGTGAAAAAAATAGTTAACCAAATAAAAAAAAGAATTGACGTAAGAGCTGATCCGAGTATACTGGTGTCTGAAGAGAAAACACAACAATTTATAAAAAAGGTGCTTCCAAAAGAAGCTGGTATGAAGGATATTTATTTTGAGCCTGAATTTGCAAAGGTTGTAATCCATGCTGAAAAGCCCGGGCTAGTCATTGGAAAAAATGGCAGCATGCTGTCTGAAATCCGGGATAATACATTCTGGTCACCTTCAATAAAAAGAGCTCCTGTGATAGATTCAGAAGTTATCAAAAACATAAGAAAAATGCTTCATTCTGAGGCTGATTACAGAAAAAAATTTCTGAATGAAACCGGAAAGAAGATATACGGCGAAGGAAAGGAAGTTGAATGGATCCGGGCTACTTTTTTAGGAGGCTTCCGCGAAGTTGGCCGGTCATGCATACTTTTACAGACGCCACAAACCAAGGTTTTATTGGATTGCGGAATTTCGGTTAAGAAGGAATCAAAGCCATTTCCATATCTTGAATCACCGGAATTTCATGTGCAGGATCTTGATGCAGTAATAATATCTCATGCACACCTGGATCATTCCGGACTGGTTCCGTTTCTATATGAAATGGGATATAAAGGACCGACATACTGCACGCGACCAACCAGAGATTTGTCTGCTATGCTTCAGCTTGATTATCTTGGAATATGCAAAAGAGAAAATGAAAAATCACCATATTCTTCGAAAGGCATTGAAGAATTTATAAAACATTGCATCCCTCTTGAATGGGATGAAGTTTCAGATATTGCACCTGACATGAGAATAACACTTGAAAATTCCGGTCATTTATTAGGTGCTTCAACTGTTCATATTCATATCGGAGACGGGATGTACAATATACTTTATACAGGTGACCTGAAATACGGGAAAACAATGCTGTTCGATCCTGCATTTACAAGATTTACAAGAGTTGAGGCTCTGATGATAGAATCAACATATGGAACAGATATAAAACCTTCATTTGATGAAGCTGTTGACAGCCTTGTGGAAAATATTAAAAAAACAATTGAACGGGGAGGCAGAGTAATCATACCATCCTTTGCAGTTGGCCGTGCCCAGGAAGTTGTTGCTATACTTGCAAAAACTGATATAGATGTTCCAATATATCTTGATGGAATGACATGGGATGCCACTGCAATACATACAGCTTATCCTGAATTTATGTCAAAGAATATACAGACAGAAATATTACATAAAGGTGAAAATCCTTTTGTGGATCCAAGATTAAAAGGAATAGGTTCACAAAAAGAAAGAGAAGCTGTTCTGCTAAACCCAAACCCGGCAGTTGTAATTGCTACAAGCGGCATGCTTACAGCAGGACCGGCACTGGAATACCTGAAAGAATTTTCTCCTGATCCAAAAAATTCTTTGATATTCGTTGGTTATCAGGGTGAAGGTACACTAGGAAGGCGAATACAAAAAGGATGGAAACAAGTTCAGTTAGAAGACAGAACAAGCATTGAACTTAATCTGGAAATCATGACTGTAGATGGTTTAGGAGGACATTCAGATCAAAAGGAACTATTGAATTTTATCTCAAGAATGCCTTCCAAAATGAGAAAAATCGTAGTCAACCATGGTGAAAGCACGAAATGCGTTGAGTTTGCAAAAACAATTCACAAACAATTCATGACAGAAACTGTTGCACCGCGAATTTTAGAAACGATACGGTTTAAGTAGGCTTTTTAATTATGAAACATGATTATATTCAGATCAATTGATACAAATTATTTCCATTCACTTCTGATTTTCTTATCATTTCCTTTACTTTCAGACGCCGATCAATGTCAATATCCGCAACATTGCAATTAATAAAGGCGCATATACTGAGATTAGAATTTTTGAATCCGGTATTATCAAATTTCAAATTCTCAAAGAGCGTTATTTCTGCTATGCATTTATTGAATACCGTGTTTGTTGAGTTTCCATCAATGAGAGAATCTGAGAAATTCTTATGACCTTTCCTACATAGCTCAATAAACCGGCTTTGCGTGATTATTTCCTGCATGTAGATAATTATTATGTATTATTTTTAAAGGGTTGATTTCGATTTGTTATGGTTTGAAACGTAAAATCATATAAAGATTTTTTCAGGCTCTCCATCTAAAAATGGAGACTGAAAAAATCATGCAGATTTTGAAATTAACCTTTTTAAAGTGGCGGAGTCAGGTTTTTATGCATAGAATTGCATGTATAATTTCATGAAGTCAGCAATAGCATTAATCAGCGGCGGCATTGATAGTCCTGTGGCTGCAAAAATGATGAAAGACAAAATGGGGCTTATAGGGCTGCATTTTTCAATATACCCACTCTCAGACAATGAGCCAGAGGAAAAAGCGAGGGCTGCATGCAAGAAGCTCGGAATCAGGTTTATTACAATAAATGTTGCCAAAGAATTCAAAGATATTTCAGAGCAGTGCAACAGAAAATTTTATTTTGTGCTTAGCAAAAGACTTATGATGCGCATAGCCGAAGCTTTGGCAAAAAAACTTAAGGCTGATTATATAATAACAGGTGAAAATCTCGGCCAGGTTTCCAGCCAGACAGGTCAGAACCTGCATATCATTGACAAAGCTGTTAATATCCCAATATTGCGGCCATTAATCGGTCTGGACAAAAATGAAATAATCCATCTCTCAAAAAAATACAAACTTTTCGAAATAAGCAACTGCAAAGAAGCTTGTGCAATTCTCGGCGGTGACAAGCCGTCAACCCGGGCACGACTGGCTCAAATACTTGAAGAAGAGGAAAAGATTGAGACAGATGTCAAGAATATTGTAAATTCTACAGGAGAGTTTTAACCATACATAAATTAAAATTTTGAATATATGTATAGTTAAAGGAATATTCAAATTGTTTTTCCTGCTAAACTTTCACCTTAGCTAATTTGTCAACGTATTTTTTAAACCTGGCTAGTTCGTAATCAAGTTTTTTTATGATTTCCCGCGTTTCAGCATCAGCAGATTCAAATTTTATTTTGCGCATATCAGATTCAACAGAAGCAATGCTCTTTTTGATTTTCAGGAGAAAAACAGTTTTGAGTACTTCAATAACATCACCCTCTAACTGAACATAAATCTTTCTGTCACCTGTATTTTTTATTTTTCTAGCAATTCCCAACAATTCCAGAAGATCAATTGATAAGGAAATTGAAGAGAGTGAATATCCAGTCATCTTGGATATTTCATCCAGTGATACAGGCTTTTTTTTGGGAAGCAGGGCAGCTATAATGGTGCCGTGTATTTCGCTGTAACCCAAAGCCGATGCAACTCCTGCAAAAGTATTATATATATTCTTTTTTCCGTCTGTATTCATTCTAATACCTCATTTTTATTTTTCAGGTCTTGAAAAAGGTGCCTTTTTGTTATATAATACTTTTCGTGCAGATTTTTCATAGACACAAATTTCAGGTCTTGAAAAAGGTGCCTTTTTGTTATATAATACTTTTCGTGCAGATTTTTCATAGACACAGATTTCAGGTCTTGAAAAAGGTGCCTTTAAATATTATAGTATACTAAGTTTTATATATTTCTAAAAGTATTAAAAGTTGGTGGGCGTATGGAAATAAGCCATTTTGCAAAACTGACTGAAAGAGAACAGAGCGAACTACTTTCTCTTATGCCTAAAAATGGACTGGCAGAAAGAATTACAATAAGTTTATGCCCCAAATGTGCAGAAGAAAAAAGATGGATTGAAATGAAAATACCTGCACTGGTTTTCGAAGAAAAAGGCAAAATGTGGATTATTAAAAAATGCAAAAAACACGGTGAAGTCAGGGATTTATACTGGGGCGATGCGCAGTCTTATAAAAAAATTAAAAAATATCATGACCCGGGAATATCAATTGAAAATCCTTTTATTAAGATAGATAAAATAAACTGCCCGTTAAACTGTGGATTATGCAAAGAGCATAAATCGCATACATGTCTTGGAAATATAGCAATTACAAATCGATGTGACCTTAGCTGCTGGTACTGTTTCTATTATGCAAAGGAAAATGACCCGATATACGAACCCACTCTGGAAGAAATAAAGCTAATGGCCAGAAACATGGCGAATGAAAAGCCTGTTGGAACAAATGCTATTCAAATCACCGGAGGTGAGCCTACTCTGCGAGATGATTTAATAGAAATCATAGGGGCTGTGAAAAGAGAAGGCATAGAGCATATTCAACTGAATACAAATGGAATAACAATATCAAAAAATCCACAGTTGCTCAAAAATATCTGCAAAGCAGGGTCGCATGTAATGTATCTGAGTTTTGACGGAATAAGCCCTGAAACAAATCCTAAAAATTTCTGGGAAGTTCCTGATGTCATTAAAAACTGCAGACAAACAGAAATGGGTATTGTGCTTGTTCCAACAGTTATTGGAGGAATAAATGATCATGAATTAGGGGATATAGTAAGATTTGCTTTTGGCCATATTGATGTTGTCAGAGGAGTAAATTTTCAACCGGTATCTCTTGTAGGGAGAATGCCTGATAAATTGAGAAAACAGCAACGAATAACAATACCTGGAGCAATAAAGAGGATAGAAGAGCAAACAGACGGTCAGATAGGGAAAGAAGATTTTTACACTATACCGTGCACGAAGGCTGTTACGGATTTTATAGAAGTTATGAAAAATAGCAGAAAATACAGGATGTCAACCCATTTTGCATGCGGAATGGCTACTTATGTTTTTAAAGATGGAAAAAAATTAGTTCCTATCACCAGATTTTTCAATGTTGATGATTTTTTCAGTGATCTGGAAACTATGACTGAAAATATAAAAAATGCCAGATCAAGAAAGATTGAAAAAACTATTGCTGTAAGCAGGCTGTTGCTGTCCATCAACAAGTATGTTGATGAAAGCAAAAAACCAAAAGACCTTAAATTTGGAAAACTTTTATTATCTGCCTTTACATCAGGAAACTATAAAGGCCTGGCACCTCTTCATCACAAATCTTTATTTATAGGATTGATGCATTTTCAGGATCCTTACAATTGGGATATAGATAGAACTCATAAGTGTGTAATACACTATGGTTCGCCTGATGGAAGAATAATACCGTTTTGCACATTCAATGTAATTCCTGAATTATACAGAGATACGCTTCAAAGAAAGCATAGCATGGCCATGAAAGAATGGGAGAAAAAAACAGGCAAAAAAATGTCAGAAACTCAGCATCAGAGAAATCTGACAGAAAAACAGAAAAAAGAAATTATTAAATATTATGCACCGTATAAACTATCAAAGAAAAGAATTATGGAGCCGGATTGGGAAAAATAAACCTGAATGATGATGATTTTTAGAGGCAAAGAAAATTTTTATCAATGGAGGGAGTTAAAATGACTGTTAAAAAAACCACAATGATCGGGGAATTGGTTGAGAAATACCCGGAAGCTGTTGAGGTGCTGTCAGATTATGGAATGCAATGCATTGGCTGCAGAATGGGTATGGGTGAAACAATAGAGCAGGGTGCACTAACACATGGGCTATCAAAAGACGATTTAAAAGAGCTTTTGAGAAAGATGAATGAGAAAACAGGAACTACGAAAAAGACAAAAGGGAAAGAGAAAAGGGCACGATGATTAAAAAAGTTTTATATATATATTTTCATAAATTTTATTTTTTGGTGGAATAATACTTGCAATTTATGGTATGACTAAAATAGAAATCAAAGAAGATAAAGGTTACCAAAAATTTTTAAGAGGATATAATAAATTTTTATTAATCTTTCTTGCGGTGCCTTTCGTTCTGGGTATTCTGAGTTCTTTTTTGATATTTCCCATTACAATAGTAATAATCTTTTTTATATTATTCGGTATTCTTTTTGTAATTGATATCGCCCTGACATGGATTTTTTACAAAACTTTCAAATATGTGAAAAAAGCCAATTCAAAACTAACGCCGAAAGAAAAAAGAAGACAGGCGTTTTTTTTGTTTTTAATTATAGTTTTAGGTTTAGTTCTGTGGTGTGCAATGAATTATTTATTCTAAAATAAACCACGGTGTTTATGAAAATTATTCTTTATGTTTTATACACTTTCCTGTGATGGTCTATCTGGATGATATGGACTTTCAGTTCATTGTTGCGAATATCCACAATAACCCGATAGTCTCCAACCCGCAATCTGAAGTAAGGAGAACCAACCAGCCTTTTAACATAAGCGTGTGGCCTGATTCTGCACCGTTCTATTGTGGAAATTATTCTTTTTTGTAAATTCTTCTCAAGTTTCTTTAATTGTTTTATAGCTAATTCTGAAAATACCACAGAATACATTATAATCCAAGCTCCTTTTTCAATTCTTCAAGTGTGCGGGTTCTGCCTTTTTTGAAATCTTCTTCAGCCTGTTTTATAAGCTTCTTTGCTTCTTCAGATAGTTCCAGAGAATCCTCCAGAAGATCCCATATTATATTTTCATAGCTTTCATTGTCGTACATTTTTCTGCTTTTCAGTTCTTCCAGCAGTTTGCTGCTTACCTGAATTGTTGTCGCCATAGTATATGTATAAGATGCTATAGTATTTAAACCTGTTGTCTCGTCGAATAATGATAATTTAGGCATATATCTACTTGCCACGAAAACTTTAATACCTTCCCATGTGGTAGGTATTAAAGCGATCTTGAGAATGAAATGCGGCAAGCAAAGAATAACATAGTATTATTGAGGTCATTGGTATGAATATCAATATTTACCATATTCTCTACACCAATCCAAGTCGCTTCCTTTCAAACAAAATGTCTGCGTCCATGTTCTTTGATATTATAAATTTATGAATATCTCATTTTTGAGATATTTAAAGCTTATTGGATCGATTGAGTGTGGGACAAAACTAGGCGCTAGTTATCCATGATTATAACATATACCCGCTTTCCCATGTACTTTTTTGGTGCATCTATTTTTGCTCCATTTCCA
>JAGVVW010000042.1 GCA_018304635.1 Candidatus Aenigmatarchaeota archaeon | reverse complement strand
TATGAAAATTGTTCTCAGGCATCTGAGAAAATATAATGCAAAAAAACGGGTGTTTGATGTGTTGACAAACGAAAATCTTTAATTATGCAACACAGCAATATTTGTATCAAGGGGTATATAAAGTTTTATACTTTTATTATACTACGATATCCATTGTAAACGTGGTGAATCGTTGAAATTTCAATCAACTGTCAAACACAAGATAGGTCGTGTTCAGTTGTACACGCTTAACACAGAAAATGAAAAAGTAAAGGCTTTGCTGAATCTCGAAGAATTTCTGCTGCAAAAATCATTTCAAACACCAGAATAACTTAAACAGTCGTAACAGCCTGCTCTGTTTCTTCAGCTTCGTAATACTTGTCAACAACTGCTGTGTGTATGCTGATCCAGTATCGGGTTATGGGACTATTTTTGTTTATCATGTACATTCTGGCCCTTCCGATTTGCCTGGTTTCCATGATTATGCCTAGTTTTTCAAATACAGGAAAGAGTTTATTTAGAGTTATCCATGATATACCTGTTTCTTTGGATATTTCAGTCATTGAAAAATCAAATTCAGGGCTATCTATAAGGAAATCTATCAGCTTTATTATAGGCGAGTCTCCGAATGCCATCCTAAATACGCTTTTATCCATATTCTTCACCTCTAAACAACTTTTTATGTGATTTAAATTAAATATATAATTTAATCTTAATTTAATGTATAATTATATATATTTATAGTTAATTATAAAAACTATTTAAAGCTTAATTTAATATAATTTAGATATGGATAAACTTCATAAACATATCTTACGTAGGCTATATTCTTACGGTTATGTTGGGAGACGGCATACTGCTCGCGAAGAAATGAAACAAGGCTTACCTTCTCATATGAAAAATATGAAACTGATCAATGAAGCATGTGATAAGCTAATCAAAGAAGGCTATCTGGAGCATTGTCATGGAGACAGAATTTCAATAAATAGAATTAAACGCAGAGAAATCGCTGAAATTGTTCGTGCATGGCAAAACGAAGCAAATACCACATGAAAATTATTTTCAGTTACGTTTTTTCAATCCCCTCACTTGATAGGGGGATTGAAAATTGTAATATAATAATTTTATTTTCGATCGAGTTCTATGACTGAAATCTGAATCCTAATTTCTCTTCTATGAGATTTTTTATTATATGAGCTTTCTGTGGATTCAGAGAAACCTGCAATCCATAACTTGTCGGCTTCCTGATAATGAGACCTTTTTTCATTAAATCATCAGCAATATTTTTAACATATTTTAATCCGGCTTTTCCAAGAGCCTCTGATTTAAATTGACGAAAAAGATGTTCATATGCAGTGTGGCTTTCGCCCCATTTATGGTGCCGCAACAATGTAAGAAGCAATCTGGCACGAATTTCTTCATCATCCATAAATTTACATGAATGTAAAGTTTTAAATACTTAATGATTATACATATGTTATATAATTAATTATATAACAAGTTATATAACAAAATATGTGGTTATCATAAATATGAGGTGTTGTACTTATGGAAGAATCAATGTTACTGAAAATTGTCGGTGATACAATAGAGAACAGAATCATAGACCTGCTCATAGAAGGCAGAGGAATAGATTACACGAAAACAGATATAGCAGACAACTGCGGAATATCAAGACCTACATTATACAAGAAATTGCCAAAATTAATAAAGCAGGGCGTTGTAAAGCCTACGAGAATTATAGGCCGCGTTCAGTTGTACACGCTTAACACAGAAAATGAAAAAGTAAAGGCTTTGCTGAACCTCGAGAAATTTCTGCTGCAAAAATCATTTCAACACGTTGAAAAACAACCATGTATTACCGCAGCCATTCCAAACACTAGAAAAATTTTGACAAACAAAGAAGCTGACGAGCTCAAATGTGTGTCAAAGACGCTTAGAAAAGAATATGGATTTCGATGACGCTCTCCCTCAATATGGATAATTACATGGTTTCAGTACAACAACAGTTCTGCAGGCTTAAGTTTTTCTCCTATCGGGTCAACTTCAAATCCAAGTGATTGCAATACAACAACACCAAGCAAAACCTTGTCTACGAAATCTGATATCCAGATTTTGAATGGTCCTTCTTTATCATACAACTTTATCCTCGCCTCGCCACGCTCGATCGTTATAATACCAGCACCTGTCCTTACAGATTCCTTATGCATAGATTTTATTCCAAGCTTGTCTGCAAGTGATTTAGGAAGTGTTGTTAAGGTTGCACCTGTATCAACCAGTGCCTTAACTTTTTCCGAATGCCTGCCTTCCATGTCGGATAATTCAATTTCAACTATTGTATGCCCCCATGATATAATATAATATTCACACCGGTTCTGTAACGTCTTCGGTTGGTTTATAAAATATGTTATCAAAATTGCAAATTTAACTGTGATCAAAATAGCTTTTTATACTTTGAGAATCAAAAATAAAATATTGATATTAAAAAAGGAAGCAGTATCACGCTTTCTTGCTTACAATGCAAGTTGAGCGTGATACTGTTGGTCTTCTTTCTCATATACGAGCATTAAACTAATTTAGATTCCCATTTTTTGGCTTCTTTTGAGTAATCTATTTTTAACTTTTTCATTGCTTTGTCAAGGAGATTAGCTAATTCTTGATTATCTTTCTTTTTTTCATGCATGAGCTCAGCTAGAAGCTTAAGCGTTTCATCTCCAGATTCTTCCAGTATTTTCACAGCCTTGCTAACAAGAGCATCTATTTCTTCTTTCGTAGCTGGCTTCAAAGCATAACGTAGTTGGAAAAGTGGAAGCACGGTTTTATGTTCAGTATGAATGTTCATATTATCCTGATAGTGATATGTAGAACCCTGTTTTATAATGTCTATTCCTTCCATAAGACGCTTTTTAACTTCTTCTGCATCAAAACCTTTGTATTTTTTTTGGATATGCTCAATTATTACACCTTCTGTAACTTGTTTATTACCAAAGCTGGAGAAAAGTTCCGAAAACATCGGGTTTTTGGTGAAAATTTCTTTCAGGGCAATGGCATCGTTTTTAGCTAACCTCTTTCCTGCATCTGTGAGACGCCAATTATTACCTGTCGTCTTTTCTACTACACCATAGAAATCTTTCAGCGATGGTAAGACTCTTACCGCTTTTTTTGGATGAAGCTTCATATATGAACTTATTTCCCTAAATGAAATTTCATTGTATTGGGCTCTTTCCCATACCACTTTTGAGTATTCTATAGCTTCCTGAAATGTTGTGAATGGAAGATCACTTTTGCTGCCTTTAGGTCTACCTCTACCTCTCCTTTTTCTCTGTAGAGTTTTTTCCGTTTTCATAATATTACCTTTATTTACTTACATGCCAAGTTTTAAATACATGTGAAACACATATTTTCACTACCATATATATATGGAACAGCTAAAATTATTTTCATATATGATATGGAAGTCCTTATCATAGTTTCATTTGTTAAGTAAAGTATTTAAGCTTGAATTTTACTCCTGTATACCAAATTCAACCACTTATCCTTGCCTAGTTTCAGCTCTATCCCAGCTTTCTGAGCAGGTGTCATGCCTATACCCTGATGCACTCGCAAAAAGTTATACCATATAACAAACATCTCTAAAATCTGCTCTGCTGATTTTGGGTTCTTGAAGCCTCGCATAACCTTAACTCTTTCTCTGATAGTTCCCTGTATTCGTTCTATCATATTATTACGGTAATCGTGCCTGTCAATTATTCTGATATGCTCAATTCCTTTCTTACGTGGGTTTTTGTTAGAATACCAAGTATCAGATACGACATTTACGTAAGCCTGTAAGCCATCAGTGTAAACACATAATGGCTTTTCTGCTCTTTGTCTGGTTTTTCTGAACAAGCCCTTAGCACCATCCAAACCTTTCTCTTTGGCATAATGCGTAGCAACCAGAAACCTCGTTTCTTTGTCTATTAGGTCAAAAAGGTAATGTTGTTCTTTGTTGCATTTAATGTATATTTCATCAGCGTGATAAACGCCTGACAAGTTGAGATTCAACGAATTAGTAAAAGGCTTTATTGTCATAACGTATCTGCGTATCCATCTCAGGATGCTCATGTGACTTACTTCTTTGTCGCTAAATTGATTTACATGAGTTGCTACTTTCCTCAGGCTCATGCCATTCATGTAAAGGTCAAGACAGGCAGTTATCATTTCACGCTTCTTCTTGCATTTACTGAAGCCGTCATCTACGACAAACAGCTTTTTACAGCTATTGCATTTGTATCTTCTCTTCTTGGTTGTGCAGTTATAACGAAAGCCCCATTTGATTATTTCCTCTGATTCACATAATGGACATTTTTCTGGCTTAAAGTAGCTTTCGTCTTTATAGACTCGGTTTGAGTTTTTGTTTGACATAGTTATTATCTCCTTTATTCCTGTATATCTATACATAGTAAAGTATTTAAAGGTATCTATACATCTATATATAGAGGTGATTTCAAAGTGTCCAATTCTAAAAAGATAAGTTTAAATATTGATTCAGAACTCTGGCACAAATTCAGAATTAAAACTGTTCAAGAGCATAAAACTGCTACAGAAGTTCTTGAAAACTTCATAACAAATTATGTTAAAAAATAGCAAGGTGTGTTTATGACTAAAACAAAACATAAAATAATTATTGGCGATGCTCTGGAAAAATTAAAAGAAATACCCTCTGAGAGTATTGATTTGGTTTTCGCTGATCCCCCTTATAATATGTCAAAAAAGAGTGGTTTAGCTTGGAAATATAGCAAACATATTACTATGCAAGAATCATGGGATATGTTTTCAAAAGATGAGTTCTTTGAATTTAATTTGAAATGGATTACAGAATGTTTGCGTATTCTTAAGCATGGTGGTAGTTTATGGGTAAGTGGTTCTTTTCATAATATTTATCAGATAGGTTTTATCTTACAAAATATGAATAATATAAAAATAAACAATAGTATTGTATGGTTTAAACCAAATGCACAGCCAAACATAACATGCAGATTTTTTACGGAAAGCACAGAACATTTAATTTGGGCTTCTAAGAATGGTAAAGGAAATAAATGGAAATTCAATTACAAACTAACTAAAGACAATATCTTTGATAGTTTAAACCCTAAAGGAAAACAAACAAGAAATGTATGGTCAATATCATTAACACCAAAATCTGAAAAATGGGCAGGTGTTCACCCAACGCAAAAACCAGAAGAATTATTGAGAAGAATAATTATTTCTTGCACAGATTTTGGAGACACTATACTTGATCCTTTCACAGGATCAGGAACAACTAATGTAATGGCTTTAAAATATAACAGAAATAGCATAGGTATTGAAAAAGATAAAAAATGTCTGAGCATAATCAAAAAAAGAATGGAAAAAGAAATTAAAGGAACATTAAGAGAAGCAGATATGATTTGTGAGGAATAACTATGGGAGCTCCAAAGTATGACAATATTCGCAGAAGGGTTCAAGCTGATCAAAGGGATAAAAATAGACGTTTGAATCCCAAAGAAGCTCCTAATTATGCAAAATTAACTACAGAAGAATTTATATGTAAGCATTGTAATTTCAAAGCAAGATATAAATTTGTTAGATGTCCTAATTGCGAAAAATCACAAGAATAATTATTAATTTCCAATCTGCGTAGCTTTACTAACTATTACAAATATTTCTTTTTCCTGAATCATGGCATCCATTAATTCCCTAAATACTCTTGCTGGTTTTTCAGGCGGTGTATTCTTTTCCATTTTAATCATTAATTCAATAAGATGTCCTATGAAATCAACTTTATATTCACCATATTTATTCAATTCTTCAAATGGTTTTAATTTCTCTTTTGTAGTTTCCCTTATAATACATTTTTTTCTATCTTCCTTGCTCTTAAATGATTCTACTTTATCATACATATTTCTAAGATATTTCATAAATTTTAGAGTAAGTTTTTTATTATGTTCTTTCTTGATAAGTAAGTCAATAACCCAATGTATATGTTTGGGCGTTCTCAATCTCTTTCCATTTTCTTGATATTTAATAAGAATATCGTGATCTGAATTAGCACCACGACTACCAGCAAATACTCCTATAATTGTGCCATCAGATAGTTTTATTTCTTTTATTGATGTATGTTCTTTACCCTCTCTCTTAAATCTCATATTAAAAATTTAGTTTGTATGATTTAAATACCAACCGAAGACGTTACAGAACCTTCACACCAAAACCTTAAATAGTTATATTTTAAACCCACAATGATGGATTTAATGTGCGTGGTTTCAGAAAACAAAGATGTGTCAAAGACTCTAAGAAAGGAGTATGGATTCAGATGACAATTGCGTTGGATACATCTTTCTCAGTGATTTAAAGTATAAATACAAGTAAGCTGACTCGCTTCGCTCGTCAGCTAATTTTTTAACTGACTTTTGTTCATGTTATTTTTTATTAGAGCTTCTGGAATAAACCAATCTACTATT
>JAGVVW010000034.1 GCA_018304635.1 Candidatus Aenigmatarchaeota archaeon | reverse complement strand
CCATGTGGGCAATGAGACGCTTGGTTATTCAACAACGAGCTGGAGTGCAAATGATTGGCATCACATAGCTGGAACGTGGAGCACGAGTGGAGCGAACTTATACGTTGATGGTGCTTCGCAAACTTCTGTGAGTGCCATAAGTCTGCCCAATAATTTTACAGAGCAGACTTATATTGGAAACAATGCATGGCAGCACAATGCGACGAATGGGACAATAGATGAATTAATGATTTATAACAGAACACTTAGCTCTGCTGAAATTTATCAGCATTATACAGCTGGTGCTGGAAGATATATGCAATATCGCGTGCTGTTTGATACACTTGATACTAACATGACACCGGTCTTGCAGAGCATTAATTTCACCCAGCAGAATTATCAGGTTCCTATAAGGAACAGGCCGCCACAAAACGTTACGCTACAAATCCCAATAAATAATACTTATCTTGCAAATAACCTGACAACGCTGCAATGGAATGCATTCGGCGCAATTAATGAAACGTGGGCAAATACTACGGGGCTTGTCGGATTATGGCATTTGGATAACTCAACTGCAGACAGTTCAGGATTAGGTCATGTAACAACGTCAGGCAATGTATCAGGACTTGGCAAAGCTAACTGTTCCACCGCTGTTAATGGAAAATTCGGAACAGCATGTTCCTTTGGAACAACTGATGCAGACATTATAAACATTTCAATAGGTAGTTCACTATTGAATAATTCCGGTTCACTGGAAATGTGGCTGAAACCGAATGTGGCTGGTAGTGATAATAACGAATATATTTATTTCTCATCGCCGCATGCAATACCAGATGCTTCAAGAGGGCTTGTTGGCTTGTGGCATTTAGATAACTCAACGCAGGATTCGAGTGGGCTGGGGAATCACGGAATTGCTGTTAATGGAACGAACTGTTCCACAACTGTCAGCGGCAAGTTCGGGACAGCGTGCAGTTTTGATGGGGTGAATGATGTAATAAGTATGGGAACTTCACCTCAACTTGATAATTTTACAAATTTTACTTTTTCGCAGTGGGTGAAATTTAATGGATTACCAGAATATCAGCAAACAGTGGGAAGGGGGCCTCATACCGAAGGTGGGGCATGGTTTATTATGATTGCCCCAGCAGGAACAAAACAAATTTATTTATGGAGGACAAGTGGACCAGCTGCAACTTGGAGTTATACGTTTAAAACCGGCGTTTGGTATTACATAGTAATGGTTCGTTCTGGTTCAACCATTACAACATATATAAATAGTGCATCATTAGGAACCCAAACATATGGAACAATATTATCGAATTCAGACCAGCCATTTCGAATATCAGTTGCAGATCCAAGCGGAAGATTTGTCGGCACCATAGACGAAGTTGCAATATGGAATCGCTCATTGTCTGCACAGGAAATTAAAGAACAGGCACTTGGGTTATCGCTGTACAAGAATACTACAAACACGCTGAACTTCCACATCGGCAATGAAACACTGGGTTACGCTACAAGTTCGTGGAGTGCGAATGATTGGCATCACATAACTGGAACGTGGTCGACGAGTGGGGCAAATCTCTATGTTGATGGTTCGCTGCAAACTACGAAAACTTCGATTTCATTGCCTAATAACTTTACTGATTCCGCATACATAGGGAACAATGCATGGCAGCATAATGCAACGAATGGGACGATTGACGAAGTCGCTATCTGGAATCGCTCTCTAAGTGAATACGAAATACGGGACCAGTACTATCGCGGTCGTCAGTATTACGAATTGCTAATAGACAATGATGCTAATTTTTCATCGCCGGAAGTTTCAAGGCTAGCTATTAATAATTTCACACAGCCTCGGGATTCGAGCGATGCCTGGAACGAAGATGATGATTATACTGTTTTCACAGAACACTTTGAGTCTGCCACATTAGTGGTGGATAATGGCGGGACGCTGATGGGCAATCCTGCATTTACAAAAGGCAGGTTTGGAAATGCAATTTCTTTGAATGGTTCCGGGGCATGGGTAAATTATACATTGCAAAATGATATGATCCGTGCTTCTACAGACAAGTTTACTGAAGAGCTGTGGTTTAAGTGGTCAGGAGATACAGGAAATATTGAACCAATACTATCACAGGAACGCACGCACATAGGTATAGGTAATGGAAACGAAGGCACGACAAATAATAAATTATTTACATACATTGGCGGCAGTGCACTGAACGGAGCGACGACACTTTCAACAGGAACATGGTATTCTGCTGCTGTGACTTATGATAATACACAAGTGATTTTATATCTTAATGGAATTGAGGAAACGAGAGGCACGAGAACACTTGGTTCACAAACAGGAACGAATATCAAAGTCGGGGCAAATAATACAAATTTTTTCAATGGTTCGATTGATGAACTGCGGATTTCCAGCATTGCACGAACTCCGTATAGCAATATCTCCAGCACAACATTTACTGTGCCATCGCAATTAGCTAATGGTCGCTACTTCTGGAAGGTCCGTGCATTGGATGTTAGCAATGAAACATATGCTGACAGAGAGTATTATTCGCCGTGGTCTGAAGTGTATAACTTCACTGTGAATACTTTTGCGCCAACTATTAGCAATGCTGTTGAGTATAACCAGTCAGGCATCCAGATAACAGGTGCAACAGAAGTTGCAATGGGTAAAAATTTGACAATAAATGTTACGATCGTGCCGCAGCCAAATGCACCCATAGATAAAGTCTGGATTGAGTTCTGGCACATGGTTAATGGGGTTGCGACGATAGTTGCTACGTGGTTTATGTCTCTGGTTGATGCAGCAAATAATATCTGGTCAGCTACCGGGCTGATAAATGCTTCATTTCCAACAGGCGAAGTTAATTATACGATATATTCAAATGACACCTTGAACAATACAGCTTCGTTTCAGGGTGCGATTTATGTTGATGCAACTGCGCCAACAATTACATTTATCGCGCCTACAGATACAAATAATTCGTATATTAACAGAACATATACAGTGATAAATGTTTCTATAAACGAACTTTCTTTAGACAAATTATGGCTGCAATGGAATGGTGAATACAATCGCACATTAAGGCCTGAGCCAGTAAATGAAACGTGGTATAATACTTCTGGCTTGGTGGGACTATGGCATTTAGATAACTCGACACAAGACAGCTCGGGACTTGGCCATGCAACAACGTCAGGAAATGTTTCAGGTCTTGGCAAGGCAAACTGTTCAACCTCTGTCAGCGGTAAGTTCGGGACAGCATGTTCCTTTGGAACAACAGACGCAGATATTATAAATATTTCAATGGGCACTGGTGCGACTGGAATATTAAATAACTCCGGTTCACTGGAGATGTGGCTGAAACCAAACGTGGCTGGTAATGATAATGCAGAATATATTTATTTCTCATCACCGCATGCAATACCAGATACGTCACGGGGGCTGGTGGGGCTATGGCATCTGGATGGAAATGCTCTTGATTCAAGTGGTTTTGGACATGATGGAACAATCAATGGGCCTACTTCTACTTCTGATGCTAAATTTGGGACAGCATATAGTTTTGACGGAGTGAATGACAGAATAACTATATCATCAAATTTGACAAATACATCAGGAATAGGAGTTTCATTGTGGGTAAAAACAACAAGTAATAGTTCATACGTATTCAATCAGGTAGGTTCTGGTGGTTCGAGTGGAAGATTTGCTCTGTATTTAGTGGCTAACGGAAGATTGCAAATTCTAATAAACGGTGGAGCAGAAGGCACTTCAAATATTGCTATAAATGATAGCATATGGCATCATATATCTGCTTATGCTATATCTGGACAACAAGTGATGTGGATAGATGGAATTAATAGATTGAATGTAAATAGTGGCAGTGCACTAACTGCTTCAACAATAAATACAGTGATAGGTGCAACATTAGCTGGCGGTAATGCCATAACCATGTGGGCAATGAGACGCTTGGTTATTCAACAACGAGCTGGAGTGCAAATGATTGGCATCACATAGCTGGAACGTGGAGCACGAGTGGAGCGAACTTGTACGTTGATGGTGTTTCGCAGACTTCTGTGAGTGCCATAAGCCTGCCCAACAACTTTACAGAGCAGGCTTATATCGGAAACAATGCATGGCAGCACAATGCAACGAATGGAACGATTGACGAAGTTGGGGTGTGGAACAGGACGCTGACGAGTGATGAAATACGAGCTCATGGCGACGCATCAAATACGTGGATAAATATTACTAATCTGCCAGCTGGCAGGGCATATAATTATGTTGTTGCAGCAAATGATACAGCAGGCAATATTGCAACTGCATCGCAGACAGTGGGCATAACTGAGATGAGTATCTGTACAACAATTATTAATAATGTCTGCTATGTAAACCATACAGCAAACTTAACAGACGGATATACTTTCAATATTTCCAATTTAGTTGTGCAAAGTGCTGGTATTATTCAAAACATAACTGGCGGTAGCTTTACGATTAATGCGACTGGGAATGTGACGGTGAATAATGGGGGGAGTATAGGATTTGTGTCATTAAATCAGAGTTCAGTGTTTTCTCCAGTTATAACAATTTATGCTGTCAACATAACAAATAATGGTACAATATCAGTAAATGGTATGGGTGATACTGATAGTGATGCTGATTCTTCAAACGGTGGAAATCTAACAGTTTATGCTGCAACTATTAATAACACTGGATTAATAACAGCTGTTGGCGGTAGCATAGGAAATGGAGGAGCACATTCAGAACCTGGAAATGGTGGAAATGTTGTTATTAATGCAACATCTTTATATTCAACTGGAAATATAACAGCAGATGCGAAAGACGATGCACTTTACGGGTTCCCACAACATTCTGATTTATATACGAATTATGCATCAGGACGGGGCGGCATAATTAACATAACAGCACCTACATTAGTTATCCAAGGCAGTGTAACAGCTAAAAAAGCAATCAAACCTGAACGAGAAGCTGATGGAAATATATATCTGAATTATACAACAATAACTATAACCACAGCAACAGATCCAGCATACTGGATAATGCCGTCAAAAACCTGCGGCATTTCTGATAATACAGATGCTGTACTAAATAACATACGATGCGAGTTGAACGGTTCCCGCACATACAATAACCTTACATTAGTTAACAGAAGTCATGTTTTCATGCACAACAATGCATTAAATATAACTGTCATCTCCATGCTCAATGTTTCATCAGGCTCTATAATACACAATGGCACAGGCTATATTCGAGTAAATGCGACAAATGTTTCTGTTTCAGGAACAGAACGCAATGTTTTGCGAGATGTGACAATTACATCATTCGGAAATATAGATGTTATAGGCAATGTTCACAGCAACATCTATGAATTTTATGAAACCAATGAGCCGGTTCTTGTCATGAATGCTACAGATAATATAACATTTTACAGTGGTTCATTAATGCAGGGTGGAAATTCAACCTGTGAAACTTGTGGTGTTAAAACTGGAAATCTATCTATGTATGCAAACACCGTGTTTGTTCAGGGAAACCTATCATTAGACGGCATAAATTCAAATGGACAAAATGTATCAGGAACTTTAGGCGGCGTTATTAGTGCCTATGCAACTACGATAAATATAACAGGAATACTTGACTCTACTTCCGGTATTAGTTTTGATAGTAATCCTAATGGCAGAGCTGGTTCTTTAATTGTATTAAATGCTACGAATTTGTCCATAGCTGGTATTATTAGTGTCAATGGTGGAATGACTGATTCAGAAAGTGTCAACAGTGATGGCAATGGTGGAACTTTGCAAATAAATTCAACATTTTTATCCATAACAGGATCTGTTTTTGCACGATGCGGGGATGACTGTACTAGTGCAGTCAATGGTACAATAGCTATAAATTCTTTCGGAACTTCGGAGACTTGCACAGCTACGTTTACACCAACTATGGACACGGCAAATACAACTATTACAGGAATTGTTAATTCAACTGTTAATGTGTCCAGTGGCTCAACGAACTGCTATGAAGAATTAACAGTGCAGAGTAGTGGTATTCTACAGAACACAGTTGGTGGCTCGTTTACGATAAATGCGACTGGGAATGTTACGGTGATGAATGGGGGGACTGTACAAAGTACAGGAGCATCATGTAGCAGTGGGACGTGTCAAATAGGAGGGAATATAACACTTATTGCGATGAACCTCATAAATATTACTGGAAGAACAGATTCAACAGGTGGAACTCCAACATCGACTGGTTCTACTGGTGGCAACGGAGGTATTGTCAATATTTCTGCCCAGACAATTCTCATAACCAATAATGTAACTGCTACTGGAGGTCAACCTCCAACAACTCAATCTGATGCTACAAAAGCTAATGGTGGTGCCGGTGGTACAATAATCTTAAATGCAACAACAGTGAACATTACAGGTGTAGTTTCAGCAAATGGTGGTGGTTCATTTACTGGAAATGCTGATTATACTCGTGGTAGTGGTGGTACAGTAAATATTACAGGATCCATCATAGATATAACAGGAGTTATCAATGCTTCACGTGGATCTTATGGTGGGGATAATAATGGCTATCTCGGTAATATCTACCTAAATTATGAAAACGAAAGTAATGTCCTGATTTCAAAGGCAAATTTCAGCCATGGGCAATGGATACCAAATTCATTCAACTGCAACAGGAACAGCCAGTGCCCAGCTGGAGGATCATGTATAATTAACAACACATGGTGCAAAATCACAAACCAGTACAACTTTACAAGCCTTACTTTAATAAGTGATGCAAGAATATTGCTGAGTAGTTCATCACTTTACTTGAATGTTACAGGAATGCTGAATATAAGCAATGGCTCTATACAGAATATAGCTGGTTTTCTGAACATAACATCGGCAAATCTTACAATAGAAAGAGATCTAAGTCTGGGTATAGTGCAATTCATGTCAAGATTTGCTATATTAAATGTTACTTATTTAAATATAACAGATACATTAAATACTTCTGCTAATATTAGTACAGAAAAATCACAGTCATTATCTTTGAATACAGTTAGTCTTAACTCTCTTGTATTAGGATCGAAAGAATTAAATCTTGTAATAAATGCTGACAATATAACAGTAACATCAAGTGTATCCACACAAGGTTTGTCTTGTACTTCTGGAACAAAATGTGGAAAAGGTGGAAATATAACATTTATTGCGGCAAATCTCATAAATATTACAGGAACAATTGAAACAATTGGTGCTTTGCCAGGTAATACTGATTATTATTTATATTCAGGTGATGGAGGTATTATAAATTTCACTGCTCCGACAATTTTAGTATCTGGAAATGTGAAAAGTACAGGACAAGCAGGTACAGGAAGTGTGAAATGGAGTGGTGGTGATGGCAATAGAATAGTATTCAATGCAAGTACGATAAATATAACAGGAAGCCTGCTATCAAATGGCGGACAAGGACCATCATATATATATGGTGATGGTGGTTATCAGGGAAAGGGAGGCATAATAAATTTAACAGCATCTGTAATAGATATAAGAGGCGTTGTGAATACTATAGGTAGATTATTAGCTCGTAACAATAGTATCGGCGGGAACATTACAATAAATTCAACTAGTTCGTTATCAATTTCAGGAAATATAACAAGCTTTGGTTCTAATCCTTCTTCAATTCCCCAGATCAATATTTATGCACCAACACTTTCAATAACAGGTATTGTTAATAACACAGGCATTACTCAAAATGGTAACATTTCCATTTCTTTCACCGTCCCTTCAATTACGAACTCAACCCTCTCACCTGGTGCCTTAATGACCAAGTTCAATTCCAACGGGTCTGTGAGCTTCTACAATTCATCTGTGAACCAGTCTGCGGACTTTTCAAAGCTGGTGATTCAAAATAATTTTGCAGGTGCTGATACTGTAGCTGAGCCGATACTTGAGAAAGCTGGTGCGAAAATTACACTAAATAATATCACTTATGCACTACCATTCATGAAAAGAAATACAACTGCAACTGGATTGTGGGAGAAGTGCCCTTCCACGGTTTGCAAAAATATTTCATACTCCAGCAATACTTATGTGTTCAATGTTACAGGATTTTCAAATTACAGCTTGTTTGACAGTTCAATACCGCCTAGCGTAACATTGTATATGCCTGCAGATAATTCATGGAATGCGACAAGCAGTATAAACTTTACATTCATTGTTTCAGATGACGACGCTGACTCGTGCCAGGTTTATACTAATTCAACTGGTTCGTGGGCTTTGAATGCAACAAAGACTGTTGCTAATGCTACGAATGGTATTGTTTCAGTTATGTACGATGGAGGACACTCATGGAATATTTTATGCAATGATACAGTAAGCAACAGTTCATGGGCAATAAATAACTGGTCTTTCAGTGTGGATACAACACTGCCAAACATAACAGTGCAAACACCAATAGAAATGCAAGTTATGAATGGTACAATAAGAATTAATACAAGTCTGACAGAATTGAACGAAGATGTTACACGATATTGGCTTTATCAATGGGAGCCGCAAAATCTGATAAATAACAGTGACTTTGAGTTTAATTTCAGCAGTACAAACATTAGCAACTGGACAGAATTTCCAGCTAACGGTGAAACTAATCCTATACAGGTAGATAATCATGACTATTATTATGGTACACGTGGTGTAAGAATAAGCCATACAGTTTCTAACAGCACATCTAATCTGTCAACTCATGTGACATTGAATACTAACACGCAATATACATTTAGCGGATATATGAAAGTAACCAGTGTTATAAATATAACTGGCGGCGGCAATGCAACATTGCGCATCAGCGATGGAGTGACGAATCGAGACTTGAACGTAAATGGAACGAAAAACTGGACACGATATAATGTATCATTTAACACAGGCTCAAGCACTTCGTTTACAATTTATGCTATGCTTAATAATGTAAATGGCACTGCTTATTTTGATAGTCTGATGCTTGTGCAAACCAGTAATGTGTATGCATGGGCTGACGAGGAACAATATCCGCATCTGGAAACTTCAAAAGACGATTACACGCTTATGCTCTGCAATTTTAATTCAACATATAATTGTAGTGAAGGAACAGGTATCGGTAATATGACTAACTGGTCAATTACAAATGCCAGTTTTGTTGCAGGGCAATGGGGAACAAATGGAATCCTGTTAAATGAAAGTGATTCAATAACTTATCCAGCTGGAGGGAATATTGAAGCAGCAGATGGAACTATAGAACTATGGCTCAAGCCTGAATTTGATGTTGCACAACAAGTTCGTCCGGGTGGCCAGACAGGGCTTGTGGGACTTTGGCACATGGATAACTCAACGCAGGATTCGAGTGGGCTGGGAAATCATGGAACTGGGAAAAATGGAGTAGATTGCTCAATCAATATCAGCGGAAAGTATGGTTCTGCCTGTTCATTTGGTGGGAAAAATAATCAAAGTATTAGAATTCCACGTTCAGCAGGACTTGAGCCTAAAAATATTACGATTACAGCATGGGTAGAACCTTATGGAATGAATACCCCAATGCAAGTAATTATTACAAAGCCTATTGCCCTTGATTCATATGAAAGCTATATGTTATATATGAATTCAACTTTTATCTCATTTTCTGTCATGAACAAAAGCGCAGAACAATATCCTTCGTGGACAATACCTAATACATATGGAAACAGATGGATTTATGTTGCAATTACATACAATAGCATAAATTACGATTCTTCTGATGCAAAAATTTACATAAACGGAATAAGTACAACGCCAATTTTCACTGCAAATGGATATGATAGTAATTTCCGAAATATACAATATGAATCAACACACGATGTTTATATAGGCATGAGAAATTTCAGTGACGGCAAAAATTTCAACGGCACAATTGACGAAGTCGCAATATGGAATCGCTCATTGTCTGCTGATGAAATTCGCCAACAATATGGCGATACATCACGTCGTTCTATAATTCGGGATTCACCTGCCAAAAACATGGAGCTGTATAAAGGCAGTGATAATTATTTATACTTTAATGTTTCCAATGCTGTTGCTAAAGCTTATGTTGACTGGAAAAAACAAAAACAAGACGATCAAAGCTCGTCAAGTGATGATTGGCATCACCTTGCTGCAACATGGGTTAGTTCGGGAAAAATAAAACTGTATGTTGACGGAGCATTCATAAATGAAACTGATGTTGGTGCAATAACAATTAGCTCAAACTTAATATTAGGTGAAAATGGAACTGATGCAAATGTAATAAATGCTACGATAGAAGGCCTACGCATTTCAAATACTGTTCGTGAACAGTTTCCTGGTGCTGCGAATAATAAAGTTCTGGCAAATGGTACATATAATTCGTGGGATGATGTTGTAAGTGCACTGCAATATAAATCAGGCTACTATCGTTTGCGAGTAAAAGCAAATGACAGTGCTGGCAACAGCGATGAAGTAAATGTAACATTTGCTGTTGATAATGATTCTCCAAACCTGACAGCTGAAGTGCGTGCACCACAGACGAATTTCAACAACAATAGTGTGTTCTTGAATATAACTGTTGATGATCCATATGCAAAAATTGACAGAGTGTGGTTTGGAACAAATGCATCAACAGGCTTGTGGCAGAATTCTACTGATACAGCAAGCAACTCAGATTCAAAAGAGCATGGTGTTTATTATTTCACACTGACGCCAGGAAATTTCAGCAATCAGGAACGCATATACTGGCGATACTATGCCAATGATACACTGGGAAATATTATTACAGGCACTTTGCAGGAGTTTCAGATAGCTAACAGGCTGCCGAATATAACAATAATTGATCCTGACGGATTCAATGATATTGGCGATAGCAATTACAGGTTAGTGTGGAATGCAACTGATGAAGACGGAGATAATTTAACAGTGGGTTGTTATTTAGATGCTGATACTACAGGATATACAAAAACATATATGTGCTATGAAAACATAACTACGACTTTTGGTACAATTGATGATGAGATTTGTTATCTATATAGCGTGGCTGCAAGTGGTTCTGCCAACGGTCCGGGATATTATCCATGGTGCAATGTAACAGACTGGTATGGAGCGAGAATAACAGGATCCATGTTGAGTACATTTTCAAACTATAGCCGTTCAAATGATCCAACTAATTATGCAGCAGGATGGCTTGCTGTAACTCATGGCGGTCTGACTGTAACCAGAATCGGCGGAACAGAATACAAGAGCTTTGAAACAGCACGGCAGGCTGTTCAGGTTAAGGATTCACTGGGTTATCCGTATAATACAGCTACATGTAATATAACAATCTTCAATCCCAGCAATACAATTGTTATAGATCACGGAGGAATGTCATATCTTTCACCAAGCAACGGGCTGTACTATTATGATTATATGACGCCAACAACAGAGGGTGTCTATCTTTCAGATTTTAACTGTACAAAAGAAGCGAACTTCACCAGTGGCCTGACACGTGGTTTTGCTGCTGATTCATTTCATGTTGCTCCGTGGGCAAATACAATTTCAAATATCAATAGTACAGTCAACGGAATACAGGGAAACGTGTCATTGATATTAAATAATACCAATGACATCCTGACAAACCAGACGAGAATCTGGAACAGGCTTGGAGATATTCAGAACAATGTAACAGATATACATAATTATACATTGATTTTGCTGAACATGACTGATTGCTCGCTGTATTACTGGCAGGACAATCCACAGAGCATATGCCATCGACTAAACAATACACTTAACAACCTGACAAACATAACAGCAACAATGAATTTGATATGGACAAACATCACAGGTACAATTGCACCGAAACTTGGCCACATTATTGACAAGGAAATCCCAAGCCTGCGAAGCAACTTGACTGATATCCACTCACTACTGGACTGCTCAAACCAGACTGAATCAAGTGTCTGCGCGAGACTAATGCAGATCAACAGCTCTGCGATTTCAATTTCAGGAAACTTAACACTTGTACAAGGCATGATAAATAGCATGAATGCAAGTGTGCAGACACGTTTCAGCTTAGTGGATACTGCCCTGTTTTCAATTCAGGCGAACATCTCAAACGTGCACAACTTACTATCCTGTGTAAATCAAACGCAGTCATCAGTGTGTGCAAGATTGCAAATGATTAACAATACTGCCAATGATATCAATGCAACTGTGAATTCTATTTCCAATGGTTTCATTATAGAAATAGATGCTCCGTCTATTATTGATCGTGGATATACTGCAACTGTTTACACTACAATACGATCTGTTCTTGGCTCAATGGTTGTGCCTGATACAACGCCTAACATAACTATTATAGACAGAGTAGACGGGTCAATAGATGTATCTGAAACGTATTTCAATAACAACCCGTCATCTGGCGTGTACTTCTACAACTGGTCGATTTCAGTGAATGAAAATGTAGGAGTGCATACTATACAAGCAAAAATCATTAAAAATAGCAACACTGTTTTTATGTACAAAAACATTTATGTAACACGATATGATGAAATGCTGAATGCAATTCAGATTCAGGTAAATGCGATACATAATGACACCCAGAGTATATTAACGAATCAGACAAGAATATTTGACAAGCTCAACCTGATACATGACAACTTAAGTCAGGCAAGAACTGATATAAATAACGTACACAATTTATTATCCTGTGTTAACCAGACCGGGTCAAGCATGTGTGCACGGATATTGGTAATGAATACTACATTAAACAATGTCTGGACAAATGTCTCAAACATCTGGACAAACATCACTGGCACGATTGTCCCAAAATTAGATACAACCATAACACAGACAGATACAGTTGAGTCAGAGCTTGCTAATATCCACAATCTGCTGTCCTGTGCCAATCAAACAGAGTCAAGTGTCTGCGCAAGACTGATGCAAATCAACAGCAGTGCAATTTCAATTTCAGGAAACTTGACACTTGCACAAGGCATGATAAACAGCATGAATACGTCTGTGCAAACGAGACTGGATACAGTTGACAAAGGACTCAATGCCATACTTGCAAATCTTTCAGAGGTCGATGACTATCTTTCATGTAGAAACCAGACAAATAGCAATGTGTGTGAAAGATTGAGAATAATTAATATCACAGTGAATGCAATAAACTCTACGAGTGACAGCATTTCCAAAGGATTTATACTTGACCTGAATATGCCGCCGCTTGTGGACAGGGGAAATCTTACACGGATAACATTAACAATGCGTTCTGTACTGGGTCCAATGGAAGTTCCTGACACAAATCCAAACATAACAATTATAGATACGGTTGATGATACAGTTGATGTTTCAGAAACTTATATGAACAATAACCCGTCGACCGGCGTTTACTTCTATAACTGGTCAATATCTTCAACTGAAAATGTAGGCATACATATTGCACAGGCAGAAGTTGTTGAAAATGGGAACACTGTTTACATGTATACTTCCACATATGTTACTGATTATGCACAGCGTCTGGATTATCTCAGGTTGCGTATAGATGTGGTTGCAAATGATACAAATAGTATTCTGGTTAACCAGACCCGCATATTTGATAAACTGAATTTAATCCATAATAATATTTCGCAGTCACGTACAGACATAAATAATATGCAGGATATGCTCTCATGTGCAAATCAGACAGGTTCGAGCATATGTGCTCGTTTGCTCGTAATGAATACTACACTAAACAATGTCTGGACAAATGTTTCAAATATCTGGACGAACGTTACTGGCACGATTGCACCAAAGCTCGGTCACATTATTGACAAGGAAATACCTAGTTTGCGAAGCAACTTGACTGATGTTCACGCACTACTTGACTGCTCAAACCAGACTGAATCAAGTGTCTGCGCGAGACTAATGCAGATCAACAGTAGTGCAATTTCAATTTCAGGAAACTTAACACTTGCACAAGGCATGATAAACAGCATGAATGCTTCAGTGCATTCAAAACTTGATAGCCTGAACGTAAGTATAGGGTCTGTGGTTTCAAATACAACAGATTTGCATGATATGTTGTCGTGTGCAAATCAGACTGGTTCAAATATTTGTGCAAGATTATTGGTTATTAACAACACTATTAATAGCGTCTGTTCCAGTTGGTGAATCACTGGGCATCCACACTGCAATCACCAATGTTACGCACAATGGACAGACGAGAATGCTCTACAATGACATTTACGTTACAAATCTTTCAGCACAGCTGACATTAATTCAAACTAAACTTGACCTGTTGTCAGGCAACATTTCAAATGTCCTGACAAACCAAACGAGGATATTTGACAAGTTAACTGTTATTCACGATAACATCACACAGGCACGCAGCGACATTGACAATATGCAAAATATGTTGTCCTGCATAAATCAAACTGAATCCAGTGTCTGTGCACGGTTGCTTGTGTTGAATACTACACTAAACAATGTCTGGACAAATGTCAGCAACATCTGGACAAACATTACGCTCACGATTGCACCAAAGCTCGGTCACATTATTGACAAGGAAATACCTAGTTTGCGTGCGAATATTAGCGATGTTCACGCACTACTTGACTGCTCAAACCAGACTGAATCAAGTGTCTGCGCGAGACTAATGCAGATCAACAGCAGTGCAATTTCAATTTCAGGAAACTTGACACTTGCACAAGGCATGATAAACAGCATGAACACGTCTGTTCAAGCGAGACTGGATACAGTTGACAAAGGCCTCAATGCTATACTTGTAAACCTTTCACAAGTCGATGATTACTTGTCGTGCAGAAACCAGACTGAATCAAATATTTGTGCGCGATTGCTGGACATCAACACAACTGTCAATTCAATAAATGCAACTACAACTTCAATTAGCAATGGCTGGTTTGCTGAAACATATGCACCTGCAGTAATTGATGTTGTCTGTTCCAGTTGGTGAATCACTGGGCATCCACACTGCAATCACCAATGTTACGCACAATGGACAGACGAGAATGCTCTACAATGACATTTACGTTACTAACTTGAGTGCGCAGCTTGCATATCTTCACAGTAAGGTTGATAGTATTTATACAGATACGCAAAATATTTTAATAAATCAGACAAGAATCTGGGACAAGCTCGTTGTAATACACAATAACATCAGTGAAGCACGAACAGACATTAATAATGTTCATAATCTGCTTTCATGTGTCAATCAAACGCAGTCTTCGGTCTGTGTACGATTGACTGTACTTAACACTACATTGAATAATGTCTGGACAAATGTCTCGCTGATACTGACAAACATCACAAGTACAATTGTACCCAAGCTTGACAACTTACAGACAGATGTTGACCTGATAGAAACCTATACAGATTCACTGGAAAATGAATTAAATTGTGCAAGCCCTGCTGGTAGTGATATTTGTTCAAGGCTGATTACAATTGAAGGATATACAGATTCTGTTGAGTCAGGAATAAGCACATTGCAGCAGCAGGTAAATAATGCAAATTCATCCCTGCATTCCAGATTAAATAACATAGACAACAACCTGTCATTGATTTACACTACAACCGTTGCTGTAAAAGAGCTGGCGAACTGTACAAATACACATGCTACAAGTAGTGTATGCGGTCGCTTAATAACAATAGATAATGTAATTGATGATGCTAATGCAACGATCTATAGAATACTTAATGATGTTGGCTATCTGAATGAAACAAATAATAACTTTTTTACTGTTGATATTGACTTGCCATATATAGCAGTGCCGCAGTCAAATATTCTGATGGTTGTAACAGTCAACGGATTAACCGGAAAAGTATCTCCTCAAAATATGTCATTGACTGTTTTGAATACAACTTATAATGCTGAATACAACACGACAAATTACAGCGCATTATCATCCGGCGATTATCTGTTCAACTGGACATCGCCTTCAACAATCGAGTCAGGAGTTCATATCGCTGTGTTCAATATTACATACAACAACAATTCAAAGCATTATGCAAAAGTTTTCAGAATAACCCGCGGTGTCTATGATGTGCGGGTGCGGCCAAGAAAGATACCTGTTGATTACGGTACTGATGAAGACCTGCCTGTTGATATAATTCTTTTCAATCGCGGTGATTATAGTCAGGATGTTAACATAAAATACTGGATAGCGTATGGAAGTTCAGTCACAACACCAACTACTGAAGCAGTGTATACTCCTGCTAATACAGAAACAATTTATGTGAGAAGTGTTGATACACCGAGTGCAAACGGCACTATGACAGTATTCCTGAATATGTCAACACTTGACAACAGCATCCAGCTGACAGCCAATGCAAGCTTCCAGAAAATTGATATAGGATTAGTGCCTGTATTATCAATGACAACAACACAGTTTGCTCCGGGTGAGCCTGTAACAATTTATGCACATTTACAGGATGGTTATACAACTCCTGTATTAGGGGCAAACATAACACTGGATATTATAGATCCGTCCATGGGTGTGTATAAAAATAATACCCAGATGTCTGAATATGGCTCTGGAATTTATTATTATACCTTCAGCGCTCCAACTGCACAGGGGCAATATCTTGCAATTGCAAAATACAGGACAATGACATCATCCATATCATTTGACGTGGATTCTACACTGGGAGATATATGGCATAATGTAAGCGATATAAATCGTACATTGCATGACATGAACGTGACTATACGCGACTTGTATAATTATTTAATGACGCAAGTTAAAGGTGAAATTATCGATTTCTGGACATCACCATTGACAATGGCTGTCAGCCAGCCTTCCAATGTTTCTGTGAAAATATACAATGACGGCAACCAGACAGGGGTGTATAAGATAAGGGTTAGGTTCACATATAGCAACACATTGAAGTATTCTGTATCTGATATTGTCACGAGCGTGGCTGCAAAATCCCAGGTAATTTACAACATGTCTGAGAAATTCACGCCGGATATTGCGGGATTACATATAGTTGAAGTTACATTACAAAATATAGACGGCTCTACAACTTATGATACTGAATCTTCAAATGTAAATGTTCCAGGGCAGCTGCTTTACGATGTAAAAGTCAGTTGCAGTCAGCTTACTGTAACTGCTGGAAATTCTGCAACTGCAACAATTAACTATTCTAATTTTGGAGATTATTATACAGATATACAGGCAACGTGGTGGATTGAAAATCCTTTCGGTACCAGAGTAGCAGAAGGTTCTGTTCCACTGGCTATTTATCCAGGTCAGTCACGAAAATTAGAGGAATCATTAGCAGTACCTATTACAGCTGACAGTGGCATATACTATTATAAAGCTTCTGCATCTTACAATAATGCTACAAACTCAACAACCGGCTACTGTACATTCCCTGTTGTAAGGCCAACAACAAATGAAGCTGGCGGAGGCGGCGGAAGTAGTGGTGGCAGTGGTGGCGGAGGCGGCGGATTTGTAGCAGCTGTATATAACATGTCTTTATTGATACCAGAAGCTGTTCAATTAGAACAAGGAAAATCCATGATTATAAAGCCAACAATCAAAAATACAGGAAACCAGAAGCTGAATAACATATCACTGTCCATTTTATTCCTGAATGAGTCCTGGTTTACAGTATCACCATCTCCATTACAACTGCTTCCGAACGGGGAATATTCATATGATATGCTATTGAATATTCCATACAATGTGCCATATGGCAATTATACCTTCATGTACATAGCTAAATCAGACAGATATGAAATCAAGAAATATTCAGTGTTGTTTGTTCCACATCCTGTGGATAGAATGAAACAGCAACTTGATTATGTAAAGTTAGAACTGGATTCAATTAAGCAGCAAATTGATTTCTTTGACAAGCAAACTATGGATGTCAGCCAGGCTGAGTACCTGCATGATAATGCAATGACTGAGTATACAACAACAAATGCATTGTTTGAGGCAGGCATGTATAAGCTGGATTCAAACATTCAGTCACTGAATTCCAAGATAGATGAATTACGCAAATTACTGAATTCCTATAAAATAGAAAAAGAAATCGCTGCTAAACCTCCTATTGAAATTTCATGGATAATGGCAGGAATAGTTGTAGCAGCTATGATATTAATGCTTATTGTACTTTTACCAAGGCGTGAAAAGTCAGACAAAAGGCTTGAAAGAATAAGAGAGCTAAAAACCAGATTAAAGGTTCTGGAATTACGCTACAGACATGGCCAGATAAGCAGGTACATATATGATAAGCAGCGGTTTGAGATTCTCATGGAACTGGATGAGCTTAAAGGTGACTAACTGCCTTTTTTCTTTTCAAACGAAAGACGCATCTTTGATGCGTCAAGTCGTTAAAGAAAAAGTGTAAGTTGCCCAAAAAGAAAAATAGTGGTGAGTCAAAATATGAAAAACATTTCAGAAAACAGAAATTTAAGAGGTTTTCCAAAATGAAAAAGAAAGGCTTTATAAAAGCAACCGGGCGTGTGGAAGAAGTCAGCTTTGAGCTGACTGCATCTGTAGAGCCTTCCTTAATGAAGTTCTTTCTGAATGAAAGGCAGATAGATTCCCTGAAGGAAATGAAAAACAAAAAATCTATCACACCACAAATGTATATGAAAATGTTTAATGTTTCTTATGAGCAATCGCTCAAGGAATTGTTAGAGCTGGCTGATGAGGGTCTGATAAACAAGGCTGAAAATGTTTTCCGGTTCCTTGGCGAAGAAGAGGAGGAAGAGTGAATAAATCGAAAGCTTAAATATTTATAGTTATATGTCATATATAAGTACACATAGGTGATATATATATGGCTATGACAACAATCCAGATAGAGAAAGATACCAGAGAGGATATAAAGACCTTTGGGTATAAAGATGAAACCTATGATGAAATTCTGAACAGGCTAATGAGACTTGCTAAAATGCAAATGTTTTTTGAAAGACAGAAAAGAATTCTGGAAACAGAGGAGTTTGTTTCACTTGATAAAATATAATATTTTGGTATCAGATACAGCTTTAAAACAGTTTAGAAAATTAGACACTTCTACTGGAAAAAGAGTCAGAGAGCGTTTACAAAATCTTAGAGATGATCCATTTCATAGAAGAGCTGGAATGGATATAAAGCAATTAGTGGGTTTCAGAAACCCCGATGTTTTCAGGTTGCGTGTTGGAAATTATAGAGTTGTATATGTTGTAGCTGGTGTTGATGTCAAAATAACAGAGATTGTGAATCGAAGTAGTGGTTATAACTGGCTGAACTAACTGCTGATCTCTCCAAATCCAACCTTGTCTTTTATAAATTTGAGAATTGTAGCGTACCAGCCGCCACCCATCTGCTTCAGATAAAATTTCGTAATTCTGTCTTCAAAATCAGTTTCATAAGGCCCTTTTCTTTTTAGTGATATCAATTCAATATTAAAAAACTTATCAAACGATTCGGATAGACCTGGTTTTTTTATTTCACTTGTTTTGAATTCACCTATGTCATTTTGTATTCCAAGCATGGCATTTATATGACGCTCTAATTCAGCTTGTTGGGCCTTGATTTCCAGCAGTTTTGCAAGCAGAATATTCTGGCTCATCATGTTGGAATTTAATCCAACATCAACATCCTCAATTTCACTGCCTGTTGGAAATTTAATATTGGTTCTGTCAAAACTCAAGACAAAAAATATATAATAGAGTTTATTCGAGCTTGATAAATATTCGGATTTTATTTCTTTAACCCATTGATCCACCAATTCTTTTGTGACCCACGGATATGTTGCCTGAATTCCGTGTTCAGGATGAAATATAATATTATCACGTGTCCACTTGTCATACGGGTCAATTAATTTATTCAAACGAGCTTTTGCTATGATTTCACCGGATGCTTTTTGCAATTCAGATGGAGCAAAAGACTTCCATGCCCAGACAGTCATGTTGTTGTATGAAATTGCCTGGCCAATTGAATTCACAAACAAAGTTTTATACCTGCCTGCTACTTTTGGGTTTTCAAATCCTTCTTCTATTAATTTATGCCGTGCTACAACCGGTTTCAACCATTCTTTATATTCTTCAACACTTTTTTCACGGCTGTTCACTAGACCCTGAATGCGTACATATCTTTTTTTAACTTCAGGAATAAAAATTTCTTTCCATGTATTATATGCTTTCCACTTTTCTTCAAGCAATTTTTTTTCTACAATTGGAATATCTTTTAATTTACTGTTTTTTTCCGTATCCTCGGGGGATTGCATTTCAAGAAAATTCTGAACAATGGTCGGCATGATGTTCTGTTGTTGCATAAAAGACATGCTAAGCCTTCCAGCTCCCTGACCTGTTGATCCAGCATGATAATCTATCTGATCAATAAAAATCGCTTTTAATGTATGCTCATCATTATTTTTTGTATTTTCAAATGAACCGGATTCCTCATTATACTCCATTCCAAAGTATTTTATAAAATCCTGATACTTTCTCAGATCATGTTCCAACAGTTCCAGATCAGCGACCGACTGGGATGCTGATGCAAGGCCTTTTTTTATTCTTGATTCAAGATCTTCTTTCTGCTTTTGTGTTAACTGATAATATTGCTGATGAACAGGCGAAACTTCAATTGTTTCCCCGGCTTTCTTGACATTAAATTCCCATTTTCTAAGCTGAAACATGGTACTGTAGAAAATTCCTGTGGCTGCACCTAAATTTCCAGTGAAATTTAATACAGTACACTGGTCAGACGGCGGATAGAATACAGCATTGCCTTCATCTATCCATTTTGTGCATATATTCAAAAGCTTTTTATTTACTGCAATGCCGCTGAATGGAGTGCGGCTAAGGTCAGAAAGTATGTATGGCATGATATTATTTGTTCTCCTGTTTTAAAAATGTAAAAAAATAAAAAGAGTCAAACGCTGGGAGCAGGAATTTCCCTATCTTTTTCTTTTTCATCGATGTTTTGAAAAAAAAAAGATTGTTTTGAACCTGCGCGCCCTTGCGGGCACCAGCTCTCCAAGCTGGCGCGTTTAATCACACCTTTTTCTCTTGTAAGAGAAAAGGGCTTTAACCTAGCTCCGCCATCCCAGCACATAGGAGACAACCGAAACGACCCGACACATCTTGACAATTTTGGTCAGATGCGTCATTGCTGTTCTTTTCTCCCTATTTAACGTTTTTGAATACGGAGTTTAGACAACCTAAAACTTTTCCGCATCATCTATCAGCATGTCAGGAATGTCGCCTTCAAGGATTTTATATTTTAATCTGCATTTGTGGCATATAAGTTTGTTCTGTTTTTTCTTATATTCGATATCACCTTTGCATTTTGGACATGCCAGAATATCTAATAGTTCCTGATTCAATGTCATAGATATCATTAAAGCAAAAGACTTTAAATGTTTTTTTAATATCTATGAAACAATGACTATTTAATCGGTGGGTCATATGGAAAGAAAAAAGTTGTTTAAAATGGTTGTAACCAACCTCAGTAAAATTGAAGAATACGAAAAGAGTCACTTGAAATATGCGATCGTAGTCTAGTAACCCTTTCTTTTAATGAAGCTGTAAGCTCGGTTGGACATCGGTAGGATCTGAGCCTTCCAAGCTCATGACCCGGGTTCGAATCCCGGCGGTCGCATTACTGCCCTTTATTTTTCCCAGTTGTATGGGCACTTTATTTAACAAAAATAGATAATTTTATATACTTCCGTGCCCATACAATAAATATGGCATATTTGGAAAGTGTTGAAAGGAAGGGCAATCTCTATTATTATATCACAAGAAATTTTAGAATTAATGGTAAAAAATGGAAGAAAATAAGAAAGTATGTTGGCGATAAGTCCCCTTCAAAAGAACAGACAAAGAAATTGGTCAGAGAAATTGAAAAAGAAGCATTAATAAAAGGTCTTATGAAACCTGTTTCCAGGCATACCTATTTAACTGATGATGAAGCAGAGAAGTTGCAGGATCTGAAAGAAGTTTTTAATAAATGGTATGGAAAACTAAGCAGCGCTGAGAAAAAAAAATATAAAGACGATTTTGTCGTGAGGTTTACCTATAACTCAAATGCTATTGAAGGTAATCGTTTAAGCCTTCGTGAAACAAGCATGATTTTGACCGAGAACATAATCCCTTCTGGTGCTACTCCCAATGATTACAATGAAGCAATTAACTCAAAAGACTGCTATGAGTTTATGAAAGGGTATGGGGGTGAGTTTAATCAAACGCTTTTGCTGAAAATTCACGAATTACTTACCAAGAATACCAATTGCAGAATTATAGGTGACTATAGAAATCATGAAGTTAGAATTTCCGGTTCTGAATGGATTCCACCTTCTCATGAAAAAGTTAAAGATAATATGAGAAAAGTTTTCCAATGGTATTATTCTTCCAAGAAAAAACTTCATCCGGTTGAATTGGGTGCGATCTTGCACAATAAATTAGTACGAATCCACCCATTTATTGATGGTAATGGAAGAACATCGAGAGTTGTAATGAACTGGATCTTAATGAAGAGCAAATTTCCAATGTTTTATGTGGAAATGAGAGACAAGATTAAGTATTACGAAGCAGTTGAAGAAGGTGATAAAGGCAATGACGAAGCAATAGTGCATTACATTGCCAAAGTGCTGATGGAACAGCACACATTTAAACCGAAAAGAGATTAAACGATATTAGATAAAACGTTGGTTAGCATAAATAAGTTTTATAGATGAAAAAACAAAGCAATAGCAGTACTGAGACAAATTAATTACAAGACAAAATAACTTGTCAGTGCACTATTTGTACATTAAGCTAAATGCTATTACGGCCACCAGAGAAATAGCAGAAAAATTCCTAGTGTCAGAAGAATTAATCCAAGGAAAATTCCAGTACTGCTGAATGCATTGGGCTGATACCTGTTGATGTCAGGAAATGCTATAACTAAAAATAAACCAAATAATATAAACAAAAAGGCGATTATCTTGACAAACAAAATAAATGCAAAGCCACCAAGTATGGCTGCGACAAATATTCCAGCTAGTATGAAAATTCCACCGAATATGGATGCTATAAATGCCTGAAAATCACTGCTGCGATTAATCGTATTTATGAGTATCATGACGCCCATTGCTATAAGCACAGCAGCTATAATAAATTCTAATAGCATAATTCTATTTTGGCTTTCATATTTATAAAGTACCTGAGTTAAATAATAAGTATGGTATGGGCAAGAAATAAGCTTCTTATCTGGGACTATGTATTTGAACCAGTTAAAGAAATAGAAATAGGATACAAAGGCCCGAATCCGGATAGTTTGTATAAGAAAATAAATGAACTGATACGTGTTATTTTTAATGTTCCTGAAGCTTATGTTCAGGAAAAAACATATAGTTGGGAAAAAGGCCGTGATTCTTCAGAAACATTCAGAATTACGTGGGAAGTTACAAAGCTGTTTGATAATTTCACCTATCTTTTGATTGAGATGGATCTGAAAGGCGATGTATCAGGAGACATGGGATCTGCTAGATTGCAAATAAAACCTAGGATGATTACTGAATATCCTCAAGATACATATTTCCAGCAGAATTTCATATACGAAATAATAAGAAGATTCTGGCATGTTACATTTTACCATCATCAAAGAATGGAGTATCTGGATATTTCAAAAGATAGTATTGTTTCCTTTGAAAGTGCATTGAAATTGTATATAGAAGAACTAAAAAAGACAAAAACCGAGAAAAAGGAAGGTTCATGATTTCGAGATGTTGAAGGATTGAGTGAAATTGACGAGAACAGTTGATTATAATGATAACTGCATAATATGTAGTTTAGTATATGGCATAAATTACAATGTTTAATATTATAGGGTGAGTGACGTGGCAGAAAAGCAAACGCTAAAAATTATTGATGATGTTTTATCTCCTGAACAATGGATAAATATAAATTTTAAGGGAAAAGAGCCTGTAAAAGTCTTTCTTCAGATACCAAAGATCGTTCAGTTAATTTTAAAGGCTGAAGGAAAAGATGTTTATGAATTTCATACAAAGTGGGATGTTACAGACGATCCAACTACTTTTTATGGGTCATGGCGTGGAGGCCGCACAGAAGATAGATGGTCAAAAACTTATGTTTATGCTATCGGGCAGGGTGCACAAGGAAAAGATGGGCTAGGATGGCTGACAATATGGCTTCGTGGTGAAATAGAAACCTCATATGATTATACGAACTTCATACAAAGGAATCTGTGGTGGTTTTATAATATGCGGTTTTATTATAAGCAGCGCAGGGCATATTTAGAACAGGGAAAAGATTTCATATATATGATACGTGATGAGATGCGGATGAAGTTAGGCATCCAGCCGAATATGGGATGAGAAAAGAAACGAAAGAGAATAAAACAGAAGAAAAATAAAATATCGTATCATGAAATTATAAAAAGGTGATAAGAGAAAATAATATACAATGAAGTTGCCAAAGTTTTTTCTTTTCGAAAATACCTTTGGTATTTGGAAAAATAAAAAGAAAGGTTAGAAGGTGATGGTTGTGGGTCTGTTCAGCGCAATAAAAAATAAAATTTTGAGAAAAAGGGATGATGATTTTTACGATATAAAATCCCGGGTTTTGTCCGGTCCGGAACCGCCGGGCATGGAGCCACTGCCACCAATGGATTTTCCAGAGCCACCTAATTTCAATCCGCCTTATGATGATATCCCTGATTTACCACCGATGCCGGGTCGCGAGCCTTTAGGTATAAATAGAAATGAACCGGTTGATATTGGTCCGGGATATGACCGCGAGATTCGGGAAATTATTGACAGGCTTTCATTCATTGAAAACCAGCTTTCTGCTATTAAAAGCCAGACCGAGCTTATCAATGAACGGCTGAAGAACGTGGATATGCGGATTAATACGAGATACAGGTAGCGACAAGTATGTAATAAATTAATTGTTGCATCATTTCCAAAATGTCATCGCAATAGTATTCCGAAAAAAACAGCAGAAGGATATTTTTCATGCTTTAAAGAAAAGCATATATTTATTGTGTATGGAAAGCAAAAAACGAACTTCAATAAATATACTTTTAAACAATCTTTACAAAAAGAAACAAAAAGCCAAAATTATAGAGTTCACAATGGCGTCAAAGATTTGAAAGTTCATACTGCAAGAAGATCAAAGGTTTCGTTCTCATTCAAAGTAAATAGCTCAAAATTACATGCAGACAAACAACAAATTGAGATAGACGGAATTTTTGAAACAAAAAGTGGCATGATAGTAACCGTGGAAGCAAAGAATGTTGAACACGAAGATTTTGAGATAAGACAGCTTTTCAGTATAAAAAAATATTTCGATATTATGGATAATGAAGATATAAATTCAATAAAGTTTATTCAAGTGGTGCAATATAATATAAATATGAAAACTAAGTGAATTTGTCTAACGGTTTGATACTTGCCAATCTCTTTTTTCCTATTTCAACATATTTGGGATTGATATCTATTCCTACTGAATTGTTCACATAACAGTCTTCTTATACATTTCAATGTCATCGTGCCTGCTGGTCATTGTATAATTTTCCATAAATATCATATCTTTTTCAGGTACTACACTTCTGGAAATTATAATATAGTCCACAAATCTGTCTTCTGGGAGTTCATTGCCTGAAGCTCCATACATATGGGACTTGAATGGCACAGGATACATGTAGATCCGTTCTCTGTGTGTCAGAAATGCCATTATATTGTAAGATGCTGAAACAGAAGCATTCTGGGGAATACTGGATATCATCTGCTTAAGTGCAATAACATTTTCCGGTTCTTTTCCAAGTTCAGCAACGTTGTTAAACATTTTATCTGTTTCACGCAAAGAGACTTCACCCGGACCGAAAATATAGTTTGATATCAATGTCAGTGATAAAATAACAAGCAGCCATAACATAATGTTTTTTCTTTTTGACAAAAAATGAAGCATGGCTATAAATGCAACAGGAATTATCGCTGCTGTATAATGATATTGTATTTCATGGCTGTACGACCATGAATTTGCAAGATTCAGGAACAAAGAACCTGCTGACACAATAGCTGCATCAAAAAAAGGTGTGAATCCAAGCGGTCCAAAAAGCTTGGCAATGTATTCTGCATTACGAATATCAAAGACATTGCTGATCATTTTAAATGGAGAGTTGCCGGTTGTACGCTCAAAATATAAAAATCCACGTGATGAAAACATGGGAAATATAACAGTCAATAAAACAATGAGCCATATAACTGTAGTTATTGAAACTATTGCGCCGAGCTTTTTGTTGTGCCTGAAGTAAATATACGCGCCATAAAGTGCGATTGTCAGTGCGATTTCTTCCTTAATTAACAGGGAAAAAAGACATAGAACAAAAACATGTGTGTATTTTTTCTCCAGTAAAAAATAATGTGCTGTAAAAAGCATCGGTATAATGAATGCTTCTGAATGATAGCCCTGATCCAGATTCAGGAATTGCAATGCAGGATAAAGCAGATAAACTGCGACAATTATCAACGAGGTTCTGTTGCTTTTCAAAAGTTTTTTTGCTATAAAGAAAAGAGGAATGGCTGCCAAGCTCAAAGCAAGTGTCTGTAAAAGTATCAATGCTTTTGCATCATTCCATAACCAGAAAACAGGTGCTACAAATATTTTTATATATTCAGAATGATCTGCAAAGATATGCATGCCGCGTGCTGTAACAAACGGTTCTTTGTTCTGGCTCAGCAACCAGATACCCTGATCCGGAATACCCAAATCAAAATTCCCGTACCAGAAACGGTTGTACTGGCTGAAGCTGGTGGAAAGGAAAATTATGAAATAAGCTGATATAAGTATTAAGAGCAGAATGTATGGAGCTAATTTCCAACCAAGAATGTTTTTTAATTTATTTCTCATTTTTGCCACACCACCATTTATTGATTACAGAAAAACACAAAATTATAATGGCAATTTCAACAAACGACGGAGATATTTTTAAAAATGTGCCTAAAATTGACATCAAAAATACCAATAAAACAATTCCTATACATATTTTAAAAATTATGGGTTCTAGTTTCAATTTTCATCACCCCGTATAACATATAATGTTGCTACTTTTTCTTCTTTTTTATTCAGGAACATGTACGAAAATACAGGTTTTTCAACAGTTTTTATTATATCAGGTATTTCTATATCATTGCCAAGGCTTAACAATAACAACGGAGTTTTTGAAGTATTTTTCGTGCCTTCTACTTTTACATCGGATATATAATCCAGGACAGACCTTACATCAGCATAACTTTCATAGAAATATATAGTGTTATTTTTTGCACAGTATTCTGCAAAAGGTTTTATTTTCAGGAATATATTCATAAAATGTTCGCTTGTTTCAGGAAATCCCACGTCAAATGAGTTTCTAGAGCCGTTTGTTTCATAATAGATATAGAAAAAGTTCACTGAAACAGAAATCACCGACAGAGTTATCATTATCAAAAGGAAAAAATTTATATATTTAATCCGGAATTCAATATGTTTTAGTCCAATTCCTATGACAATGGCAATCATCGGAAGAAAGCCTATGTAGTATCTTATTGCGTACCTATAACCGAAAAGTGCAAAGACAATCGGACATAGCAATAAAAAATAAAATAAAAACATTTTTATAGTATTTCCGATGATATTGCAATTCTTTATACATATTATACATCCTATTAAAAACAATACTGGAAATAAAATACCCAATAAAGGCAGGTAAATACTCCCGGAAGTTCTGAGAAATATTAACTGACCTTCGACCAGACTCATAGTATTTCTGTAAAACACAGGATAATTTGGATTAAAGTTCTTAATTTTCTTGTCTATGCTGTCGCCGGATAGATTGGTAATAACTACTGCATAAGATCCTGTCATCAGCAGAACAAGAGATATTATAACAACAATTTTATTCATTTTTGTTTTATAAAAATAAACCAGTAGAAAAACCAGAAGCGGTATTATTGTTGCCAAAAAAAGCATGTGTGTGTTTATTCCTATTCCTATTACAAGAAATAATGCAAAGAGTATGTAATACTTTCTTGTAGTTATCCATTTTGACAGACAATAAAAAGAAAGGCAGAAAAAGAAACCTACCAGAGACATTTCCCATGCTATGCGTGAAAATACTATATGAGCAGGTAACAGAGACAGTGCTATAGTACTGTATGCTGCTAATTTCCTGTCAAATGGTTTTACAGCATAATAGATAAGCAGGAGAGAAAAAATTCCCATCAATGCAAACATTATACGAATGCTAAATACGGTTTTTCCCAAGAAAATCAAAGGTATTGAAATAAAGTATTGATAAAAATTTCCTATATAAGGCTGTTGGCCTTTTAATGGAAATGAACTTCCTTCCAGAAGGCTTTCAGCTTCCAGTCCAAATCTTGCTTCATCAAAATGAAGTCCGGGATAAGTTTCCAGGTCATACAACCGAAGAACAGAACCGACAATCAACGATACTATCAGAATGTATTTTAATTTCATTTTTTCTTCCTCATGATAAAATATGCAATCACAACAATTGCTGCAAAAACAGCAATCACGCCAAACCATATGACATTGGCCTGCTTTTCTATAATAATTGTTCCACTGCTGATAACTGAGTAGTGTTTTCCAGTTTCATCGTAATCAGCGGATGCTATGTAGTAATATGCACTGTTTTCATTTGCCCCGTTATTTACAACATTAAAAATTACGCTATCCTGTCCGTTTGGTTCTGTTGAAATTGTTTTCAATTCTTCACTGATCAGCTCTGACGAGAGATAAAGATTTACAGAAACTGTTTTTTTGACAGTGTTCCTGTTCTTTACAATTATTTCCAGCTGGCCATTATCCTGCATTTTCATATCTGCTGCTATTAAATAAATATTACCTGCTGTTGGTTCCTGTTTGACTATTTTACTGTTGGTTATTGCAGAATATGGATATCCTTTTGTATCGCGGTAATTAATTTTCCATATTAAATTGTATGTTCCGGGATTTTTTCCATGCATGTCCACAGGAATCTGGATTGTATTCTCTCCCAGATTGCCGATAAAATATGTTTTTTCATCAAAATAAGAAAATACATTTACATCTACAGCAGGTACATCGCCCCTGTTTATAATAGTCATATTCAGTGTGCCTGTTTCATTCAGAAGAATGTCCATGGTAGTTGTCTGAAGAGTTATAGTTCCGGCAGCAGCAATGCTGCACATTAAAACAAGTAAAGCCACTATTAAAGTAATTCTATGATACCATGTCATGATTAGTTTATGCTATGAATAATATTAAAACATAATTTTTTTCTATATCACATCTTCATATCCAACAGGTATAACAATCACGGGTTTCAGTTCTGTTTTGAGAAATCGTTTAAGTTCTCCTTCATCAAACGCGCCAATCCAGCAGGAGCCGAGATCAAGATCAGTTGCTATGAGAAGAATATTCTGGCCAGCTGCTGCACCATCGCATATAGCGTAAAACGAGCCACGAACGCCGTATTTTCTTTTAATCCGTTCTTCATCAACAAGAACAATAATAATAGCGCTGGCATTCTCCATAAAATCCTGATTATAGCATATCAATGACAAGTCCTGCTTGTCTTCTGTTTTTGTAAAAACCAGGAAAGACTGACTCTGCAGACCGCCGGCAGAAGGTGCATATTTTCCCGCTCTTAATAATTTATCAATAATTTCCTGACTGATCATGGCTTTTTTAAAATTCCTTACTGATTTTCTTGTCATTATTGCTTTGCTGGTTTCCATGATATTATTTGATATGGATATATATAAAAAATAACAGATAAAATTATTTTCAGTTGGGTTTTTTCACTGTTCAGGTCTGGTTCAAACCTGCTGCATTTACAAACCCAACAAAAAGCGGTGCAGGATTTTCAAAGCGCGACTCAAATTCAGGGTGTGACTGGGTTGCGATAAAAAACGGGTGTTCTGGTAGTTCCATGAATTCCATAAGCATATTATCATCAGATACCTGATGATATCCTGAAAAAATAATTCCATTTGATTCAAAAACCGGAACAAATTTTGGATTTACTTCATAACGATGTCGATGCCTTTCCAAAATTATGTTATCAATACCCTTAACATTTCCTATGCGGAATTTTTCAACTGAGTTAATCCTGTTCTTGTCTAATTCTATTCTTCCATTTTCATGATATAGCCTGCATACCTGTGTATCCGGCTTAAGGCATGCAGCATAGTATCCAAGACGCATTGTCCCGCCGTATTTATTTTGCTGCATTACTTCACGCTGCGATTCAAGTATATCAATTACAGGGTAAGGCGTATTTGAATCATTCTCTGTTGTATTAGCATTTTTCAGGTTGCACATATTTCTGGCATATTCTATAACTGCCAGCTGCATTCCATAACATAGACCAAGATAAGGTATCCTGTTCTCTCGTGCATATTTGATTGCAGTAATTTTTCCCTCTACACCAGAATTACCAAATCCCCCAGGAACAAGTATGCCATTATATTCAGACAACCCTCTGACATTTTCCGGGTTCATTTCAAAAATTTTTGAATCTATCCATGAAATTTTAATTCCTACTCCTAATTTTGCTGATGCGTGCTTTAATGATTCATTTATTGATATATAAGAATCAGTAAGCTGATAATCGCCGATGCTAAGATACTTTCCTATCATTGCTATTTTTATAGTTTTTTCAGGATTTTGCAGATTATACAGAAGTTTTTTCCATTTTTCCCAGTCAGGTATTTTTCTAGACTGGAGTTCCATACACTGCATTAGTTTTTTTCCAAGCCCTTCTTTTTCAAAATTCAGCGGAATTTCATAAAGATTATTTACATCAGGTGCAGATATAATCTGATGCCTGTCAAGATTTGAATATACCTCAATTTTTTGCCGCCTTACGCTATCAAGGGGTTGCTTTGCCCTGCATAAAATAAAATCAGGAGAAATTCCATTTTCAGACAGAAGTTTTATTGCATGTTGTGTGGGTTTTGTTTTTGCTTCCTGAATGTGTGTTGGTACAGGTAAGTATGTAACAAGAATGTATATAACACTATTTTTTCCGCATTCTTTTTCAAGTCCTTTAGCTGCGAAAAGGTAAGGTATGTTTTCTATATCTCCTATTGTGCCGCCAACTTCTATCAAGGCAATATCATATCCTTCACCTGAAAGCTTAATTCTTCTTCTTATTTCATCCGGTATATGCGGAATAAGCTGCACAGTCTTTCCAAGATATTTTCCTGCTCTTTCATTCTCTATCACAGTTCTGTATATCTGACCTGTTGTTATGTTGTTTATTTTAGGAATATTTCTGTTCATAAATCGTTCATAATTTCCGAGATCCTGGTCAATCTCGCCGCCATCAGCGGTTACCCACACTTCTCCGTGTTCTGTCGGACGCATTGTTCCTGCATCGCAATTTATATAGGGATCAATTTTTATAATAGTCGTTGAAAATCCATACTCAGAAAGAATCTTTGCAATAGATGCAGTTGCAACACCTTTGCCTACACCGCTGATTACACCGCCCACCACAAAGATGAATTTCATGTATAAGAATCTGAATAGCAAGGAATTTAAATAGAATATTCTTCATAAATGATTTATGGAGTACAAAAAGCTCGTGGAAATATATAACAAGCTTGGTTCTACTACGAAAAAACTTGAGAAAGCTGATATATTAGCTGACTTTTTCAAACACGCTGAAGCTGATCTGGATGTTGTGGTTATGCTTTCTCTTGGCCGTGTATTTCCAAAAGGGGAAAAAGAGCTCGGCATTGCTGATAAATTGATAATAGAAATCCTGAAAAAAACCTGCGGTGCAACGCAGGATGAAATTATAAAATTATTCAAAAAAACAGGTGATCTCGGAACAACAGCTGAAATGCTTGTGAAAAATAAAAAACAGGCCACGCTGTTTAAAAGGGAACTGACAATCAAAAAGATTTTTGAAAATCTCAAGAAACTTCCTGACATCTCCGGTGCCGGATCGCAGGAAAAGAAAATAGATATTGTTTCTGAGTTGATAAGTAGTGCTTCTCCGGAAGAAGCTAAATATATTGTACGGACAATACTAGAGCAGATGAGGTTCGGTGTTTCTGATGGAATTGTCCGCGATGCAATTGCCAGAGCTTTTGGAAAAACACCAGGAGAAATTGAAAGGCAATATAATTTCACAGGGAATTTTGGCAGTGTTGCCAAATTAGCCAAAGAAAATAAATTATATGCTGAACTGGAAATAGGCAAGCCAATAAGATGCATGCTGGCGGACAGGGCAGGAAATTTAAAAGAGGCTATGGAAAAATTCAATAATCCTGCGATTGAAATTAAAATGGATGGATTTCGCACACAAGTTCATAAATACGGGAATAATGTTAAAATATTTTCGCGAAGAATGGACGAGGTAACGAGCCAGTTTCCGGATGTTGTTGGGCTTATCAGAAAATATATTAAAGCTGATTCTGTGATACTGGATGCTGAAACAATCGCTGTTAACCCTGTTACTAAAGCACCGCTTGCATTTCAGGTTTTATCCAGACGGATCCAGAGAAAATATGATATTGATAAAATAGTTAGAGAAATTCCAGTACAGGTAAATGTTTTTGACTTGTTGGCCTTGAATAACAAAAGCTATATGGATGAGTCGTTATTAAAAAGATGGGAGAAACTGAAAAGCATTGTAACAGTCAAAACCAATATAAGACTTGTTGAACATATGGAAACAAAAGATTACGGAAAAGCTGAGAAATTTTATAAAAAATCATTGTCAATGGGTGAAGAAGGTGTTATTGTTAAAAATTTAGATGCGTATTATCAGCCTGGCCGGCGAGTGGGTTACTGGTTAAAAGTCAAAGACATGCTTGAACCATTAGACCTGGTTGTGATTGGCGGTGAATGGGGCGAAGGCAAGAGAGCAAAATATGTCGGTACTATTCTGCTTGGAGCAAGAAGAGGTACAGAATTTGTTGCAACCGGCATGCTCGGTTCAGGCCTGCTGGAAAAAGAAACAGAAGGAAGCGAAAAGGTTACGCTACAGAAATTGACGAACGAACTAAAAAAAGATATAATTGAGGAAAAAGGAAATGAAATAAAAGTAAGGCCACGGATTGTTTTAGAAATTGGCTATGAGGAAATCCAGAAGTCGTCAAAATATCCCAGCGGATATGCTCTGAGGTTTCCACGACTACTTCGAATAAGAACCAGAGAAAAAAACCCGGAAGATGCAGATACTGTTGCAACGATTGAGAAAATATACGAACAACAGATCAGAAAGCAGAAAAACTGAAATGACGAGTGAGTTGAGTGTTAAATCGTTATAATGTGATATTACTGATTCTTATCAGGATAAAACATATTTATAAGTGTTTTGACGTGGGGCTTTTATCAAAACTTAATGGGAATGTAGATTTTTTATTTTACTGTGACTGATTTTGCCAGGTTTCTCGGTTTATCAATCGGTCGACCAAGTGCTTTTGCAGTGTAATAAGCAATCAGCTGGCCTACAGTTCCAGCTGCGATGAAAAAAAGTTTTTTATCTTCACTATCAATTACGAAATTCCATTTTCCCGGGTATGGTTTGTTTGTGATTGCAAAAATATCAGCGCCGCGGGCTTCAGTTTCTTTTGTGCTGGAGATCATATCTTCATTGTTATTGAAAATTATTGAGATAACTGGAACGCCGGGTTCTATCAATGCTATGGTGCCATGCTTTAATTCACCAGCCATCATTCCTTCTGCATGTATGTATGATATTTCCTTGATTTTTAGTGCAATTTCCCTCGCAAGTGCATAACCCTCTGATTTTCCAAGAACATAGATATCTCTGGCTTTGCACAAATCTTCTGAAATTTTTTTAATCACATCCTTTTGCTTTATAACAGAATCCAGAAGCTTTTGTAGCGTAACTATTTTAGCACCTGATAAATAAAGGATAGCAGCAGCCTGGCCAGTGAAGACTTTTGTAGATGCAACGCATATTTCTTGACCGGCCTTTATGTTTATGCTTAAGCTGGACATTCTTTCAATAGTTGAATGCGGAACATTTACTATGGAACATATAACAGCACTGCTGGCCCTGGCAGCCTGAAGGGCTTTTATAACATCCATTGTTTCCCCGCTTTGGCTTACTGCAATTACACAGGTATTTTTATCAGCCATGTAATTCTGATATTCTGAAGCTATTACTGCATCTGCATTTATTCCCGCGAAACGTAAAAAGCTAGTTCCAAGCAAAGATGCATGATATGCTGTACCGCATGCAACAAACAAAACCTTTCTGATTTTAATCAGACTGGAAATTTTTTCAACTGTATCATGCTGTTCATTATTCAGAGAATTTATAAGCCTTTCTATAGCAACAGGCTCTTCAATTATTTCTTTTATCATGTAATGTTCGTAATTTCCAAGATTTTCTTCTTTGTTCCATGAGAATGTCATAAAATCTTTTTTTATTTGTTTTCCATATGAATCGTAAATTCCAAAATCGTTCTGGTTAATGATGGCATATTCATTGTCATCAAAGAATATTACTCTATTTGTAATATTTGAAAATGCGTATATATCGCTGGCAATTGCAAAACCATCTTTCATCAAACCCAGAACCAATGGTGAATCACGTTTCATTGCATATATTATATTTTTGTTTTTTTCCATAAGTAATACAGCAAATGTTCCCTTTGATATTTTAATGAACATTTTTATGGCATCTTCTATACTGAGTCCTGATTTGACATGTTCTTCAATAAAATGCGGTATAACTTCAGTATCAGTTTGTGATTTGAATACATGCCCTCTTGATAACAGTTCATTTTTCAGTTCTTCATAATTCTCAATTATTCCATTATGAACTACGAAAAACCTTTCGTTGCAGTCTGAATGCGGATGCGAGTTTTGTAGCGTAACTCCGCCGTGGGTTGCCCAGCGCGTATGCGAAATACCTGTTGTTGCTTCTGACTGATTTATTTTATCAATAAAATCTGAAATTGAGCCAATATGTTTTGTAAGCTCTCCTGTGTTTGATGCAAAGCCAAAAGAATCATATCCCCGGTATTCAAGCCTTTTCAAACCCTGCAACAATTCATTGGATGAAAAAGGTGATTGTCTGATCATTCCGAATATTCCACACATAGGTTTCTCCAAACAACTTGACGCAACGCACTTGATGAAAAAACCATGATGCAGCAAAGCTGCATCTTTCGTTTTTCCCTCTTCTTTTTTAAATCATGGGGTATTTGATTTTATAATTCCGGCTGCGTTTCAATATCATGGTCAATTTTTTGGCACGGCGGCACAAGAATATTTGGCCATATTTTTTTGCCCGGCATAATAGTACATCCAGCTCCGAATTTTACACTGTCAGCTACGATACTGCCAAGCTTTTTCATATTGCTGTCAACATAATCGCCTTTAATTTTCATTCCAATATTCTTTTCATCCAACCTGAGATTTGCAAATAGTGTTCCTGCTGCAATGTTACAATTTCTTCCTATGATGCTGTCACCCACATAAGAAAGATGAGAAACATATGAACCATCCATAATAATCGAATTTTTAATTTCAACGGCATTGCCAATTTTACAGTTCTTTCCTATAGTGGAATATTTTCGTATATAACAATTCGGGCCTATTATTGAATTCTCTCCAATGAATACCGGGTGTTCTATATAAGTTCCTGGTCGCATTTCAGCTGTTTTGTGAATTTTCGATCCATTTTCATTTAATATTTTCTGATTAGCTTCCAGAATTTCCCACGGATATCCAACAGTTAACCAGTCAGACATCCTGAATGAATAAAATTCAAACCCATTTTCTATCATCATTTTCCATGTTGTTGTGATTTCCAATTCTCTGCGTTCAGAAAACGGTGTTTTTCGTATAAAATCAAATATATGTTTGTCAAAAATATATAGTCCTACATTGACTGGGCTGGGTTTATTAATATTAGGCTTTTCAATTATATCCTTGATCAATTCGTTTTCAAGCGTAAAGACACCGAATCTCTTTGGCTGATCATGAACAAAATGTGCCAAAGTAAATGGTTTTTGCCTGATAAATTCAGCAAGATCTTTTTGGTTGAAAATTTCATCACTGTTAGAAACAACAAATTTTCCATCAATAAAATTTTCAGTTGCCAAAATAGCATCAGCTGTACCCTTGGGTGTATCCTGATATGCGAATTCTACACGTCCATCAAAATACTCACGAATATCTTTCTGATCTTTTCTGACAACCAGTATAATGTCCGTGCCCAATTTTTCAATTTTTTCAACATACCATTCGAGCAAAGGCTTGTTAGCAACAGGTATCATTGGTTTTGACATAGTCTGGGTCAGGGGACACATTCTTGTGCCATTTCCAGCTGCTAAAATAACAAATTTCATTTAATATTTTTGGGCTAAAAAGCTTTTATATGTTTATTAAAATTATTATAATAGTATTATAAAAGTATTTGTAGTATATAAAGGTTTTTGCCTAAATTAAAGAGGTGCAAAAGGGTGTATGCAGTAGAAAAAACTTCCAGGGGTCTTGCTACAGCTCCGATCAAGCCTGTAAAAAACATCGGATTGAGCAAGCTGGCTATTAGAATTTTAAGACATCTGGTCGTTACTCCAGATCATCCTAGGAACATAGCTAAAAAATTCGGAGAGCATGAGCAGAAAATATATTATCATGTACGACAGCTGGATAAAATGGGATTCATTGAAATAGAATCCAAAAAATATTTAGGTGGTACAGTTGCGAATGTGTATAAATCATCAAGTTCCGGATTTGTTTTAATGATAGATAAACTTGATAGATCTATAAACATACCAACAGAGGATAAATTCTTTTCTGATTTTATAAAAAACGGCAAACTGAATTCATTAATAATTATCGGCAGTTCAGATCCCCATGGACCTGAAAAAGCAAGGTCAAGAGATGCATTATATGCATCTAATTTTTCATTGTTTCTTGGAAAATTTTTAAGCGTATCAGAACCTAATGTTGTTTTTGATACAGATCTGCATAAATCAGAACTAAAAAATAATTTGATAATTATCGGTGGTCCTGTTGTAAACAGGGTGACAAAGTTATTGAACAAAGATCTTTGTGTAAAGTTTGCAGAGAGGAATTACATTTATTCCAAAAAGACAAAAAGGTTATACAAAGAAAACAATATCGGTTTTATCCTGAAACAGAAAAATCCTTTGTCGGAAGAGCATGAAATCATGGTTATTGCCGGAAAAGGATATACAGGAACACGGGCAGCTGTGCTGGCATTTTTTCAGGCATTTGATGAAATTTCCAGAAAAAATTATACGATTGTTGAAGGAATTGACAATGATGCTGATGGCATAATTGACAGTGTGAAAATTGTGGAATAACTTTTTAAAGATTTGAACTGCGAAATTATACTATGCTTGAAAAAAGGATACATCATCGATCAGAAAATTATGTATTTGATGAAATTATCAAAGGATTCAGACGAGGTCGGTATCTGATAAAGTAAAGTAAAAATCGGGATTTTTAACTTCATTCCCTAATCCAGATTTCTTTTATTTGTGGGGTGACTCTGAATTCAGAAAACAACTTTCTGAATTCTTTAACCTTTTCTATTGGAATCAGAACAGAATTTACAGAAATTTTTATTCCATTATATTTATTAACAAGACCGGGTTTTGTTGTTTCATTGGATTCGTAGCCGTACAGATTTCTTATAAGCTTCATTTTATCTGATTGCTTTAATTTATTTGTCGAAAACGTTATTAAAACATTGTGTTGTAAGTTTTCAGGTATGCTCTTGAATTTACTATATAGCAGCATACCATTGGAAACAATGTCATATCTGACATTTTTCCATTTAGGTGAATTCAGATCGTCAACTATAATTGAAAACGTGTTTTTTATTCCCATGGGGTACCAGATTCTTGCGGCCTTGTCTTCAAATTTACTTAACTGTTCTTTTATATTTTTTTCAATGGTTGTTTTTTTTCTTCTGTCCCACGGCTCTATAAAAATATCTATGTCGCTTTTCTCATCATAATTGCCGGATGCTACAGAACCGTGAAGTATAATATTTTTTATTTCGCTTTTTAGTTCTTTCTCAAACAAAAACGAAATAAAGTCATAAATATATGCCATTATCATATTTCCTCACCCACTTCTTTTTCGATTATTTTTTTTATTTCGAAAAAGTTTTCTATACACTTTAAGACAACTCCCTTTTCTTTTGGTTTTCCATAACAAAGCTGATTTTTATATTCTTCCTGATTCACCAAAAGCAGTAATAATTTTCTTTTAGACGGAAAATCATAGTCAAATTTTGATGCAGCTATTTTCGTGGATACGAAAAACCTGTGATTAACATTGAATCCCGGATCAATGAGATTCTTTTTATGTAGTAAAATCGCAAGCAGATCGCAGGATGCTTCTGAGCATGCAAAACCGATTAATTTCTGACGATGCACTGCTGTTTCTGAGCGAAGCTTTTCTTTTACATCTTCCACCAATATCCTGACACTTTCTTTATGGGCTTCGGGCGATGTCATGAATAATTATTAATTTTATAAGTTTTTAAACCTATTGTTACATATAACATTTTTTGTGTTATATGTAACATAATAAGAATAGATTATGTTATGCGTAACAAATTTTATGTTATGCGTAACATAAGAATATATGAGATATAATAGCAGATCGTATTTAATTTCAAAATCCGTATGATACCATCATCGCAAACATGTCCCAAAATCTGCCAAAAATTTTAACCTGTATCATTTGCTTCGTTTAATTCCCGTGTTTCAGATACATGCCACGCAACAATGAGTTTTGTAAAAGGGCATTTTAGTGCCCAAAATCAGAAGTATTTGCCCTTTTTGTATGTTTTTACTTTTGTTTCATCACCATGCAGTATGTGAAACATTCTGATGAATGTGAATTCAGATTTGAACCTGAATACCTGAACCCGGTTTCATATTTTGGATATTATATAATTTTACCCCGGGATTTTATGATATCCTAATGTCCTTATTTAATACTTATCATGCTCAAAATGAAATCAATCATGTTTATTAAATTTTAAATCAGGTTCTTTAATTTGTAATAAATTTATATACCCGAGTAGAAGGTGATCGCATTTCTATTGGCATCGGTTTCAGAACTTCGGGTTCATTTGGTTGTTTGCTGGTTTCGTTATTTTTAAGTGCATCTTTCATTGCTTTTTCCACATATATTCCCGGGCTGAATGGAATATCGCTTCCATGATGTTGTTTAAAAGTAGAATCTAGTTTTTCGTATGATTGCTCATCTAATAGTATGTTCACTTAATTTCAGAACTTTTATATATTAGCAATCACCATATATTTCTTGGTGATTAAATTATGTGGCAACTTGAGAAAGGCGAT
>JAGVVW010000033.1 GCA_018304635.1 Candidatus Aenigmatarchaeota archaeon | reverse complement strand
TTAGATTTCATTGGATCACTCTCCGTGTTTTAATGATATCTAATTGTCCTGACTTTATACTTAACTTTTAGCTAAATCATGCACAGAATGAAATCAACCCATATTGTTATTCAATTCAATATGATGCACTTATTCAGAATATGGAATAAAAATAAACCAAATCATTGACATTTTGATTTTATGGAGAGTCCATTAAGAATTGGAATTATCGGATGCGGGGATGTTGTTGTAAACTATTCCTATCCTGAACTTGAAAAATACGAACCAGATAGAGCATCACTTGTCTGGGTAGCCGGAGTAAAGAAGAGGGATGACAGATTAAATGCACTAAGTCATTTGCCAGCTAGCGTAAATCTTGCACAGAGAATTAAAAGTGATAATGTGAAATACTATACTATAGAAGATTTTAATGATTCTCGGTTGGATGAAATTGATGCTGTTTATATTGCTTCAACCAATGATACTCAGAGATTATATGCAGAAAAAGCTTTGAACAGGCAAAATCCAAAACATGTGATATGCGAAAAGCCCCTCGTATCTGTTTTATCTGACATTGAAGGTATGGCATTTCTTGATGAAACCCACCCTGAAGTTGTTTGTATGGAGACAGCACACTATCTTTATAAAGGTGCATGTATTGAGCTTGGAAAAAGGCTGCCACAATACCTAAAGTCTACTGGTCGTCGCATTATATCAGTAGAAGGCTATATCAGAGAAGGAAAAGAGCGTGACATAATAGGCTATAGTGCAGATGGAAAACCTGTATACATGAACAGGCTTCGGGATACAATACTTCGTAAAGATGCAGGAGGAGGCCTGTTGAGAGATACAGGAACATATCTTATCAGCCTGGTTTACGCTACAGGAGCTGAAATAAACGAGGTTCGTGATGTTAGATTTTATAACTATGATGAAAGTGCTTTTGATACTGAAACAGCGTGTGAAATGGATTTCAGAATTTCAGGAAATGGTTTTGACGACAACTGTATTACACATATTGAAGTAGCGAAGTTTCTTGATGAAAAAACAAAACTTTTTAGAATTACTTTTGATAAAGGAGAAGGTGATATAACCGTAAATTTTGATGAAAACAAAATTGTTTATAGAAGCAATGGTCATGAACATAGTGTTTATGAAGGCAAAGAAAAAGCTTATTATAATATGCTGGGACATTTTTTAGAGTGTGTTAAACAGGATCTGGAACCTGCAACACCATTTTCTTCTTCTGTAAAAAAGAACAAAATTATTGAAGATATTTGCAAAACTGCTAAATGGGGTGACATGCATGAATTTTATGATTGAACTGACATATTACATTAGTAGAAACATGGAGAGTTGTTGCAAGGAGGTATTAAAATGAGGGTTTTTAATATTGATATGAATGGTGAAAAGCTTATATCAAATAATGGAAACGGAATTATTAATATTGAGCCGGGCATTGAATATAAAATAAAAGAAAGATTATTTGAAAAAGATGTTGTTCCATATTTTTCAGATCATTATAAAGCCTTGGGGATAACTCCCAGAAATCCTGTTTATAGCGGAGCTGAACATCCGCATCTTCCAAATATAACTGTTTTGTCTAATCTGGAAACAAAGCACGGAAAAAAAGTTTTTGGCTGTACCATGGGTCATGAACAGAGAACTGTTATTCTGCCAGTACAGGAAATTTACGAATTTTATGGTTATGGAGCAATGATTCTGAAAACCAATGGCGAGATTATTTTTTACTATGCAAAACCAGGTGATAAAGTCCTTGTTCCCGGATCCAGCAATTCGTTGTTGGATATGGAGAATACAATGACTTTATATAATTTAGATGAACAGCCGCTCATAACAGCCGATATTTCAAATCCGGAAATTAACATAAGCAAAAAATATATGCAGAAAAGGACAGGTCCTGTTCTCTGTGCGTACTATGATGAAAATGATGTTGTATTCCGCTTCAATGAAAAATGCCTGAAAAACACAGGCCCTGCAAATAAGATAAAAATACCGCTCACAAGAGCATCTCTTTCAAAAGACCCCGCATCTGTTGGAGAGGAGATTTATGACAGATTTGAAACAGATGTGTGGTTGAAAAAAAGATTCCATTCACTTGGAATAAAACTTGTTCCTGCAAACAAGGTAATAAGATTATTAAAGCGTGGTATAGGTTATTTTGAATCAGAAGCTGATGCTATAGAACTTTCACAAAATGATTATATAAGAAAATATTTTCTAATGGATCCGGAAGAGTCTGAAAAATTTATAGAAAAATCAGTACCCGGAACACTCGGAAATGTGAGGAATATAGATCCTTATATGAAAAGCAGGGATAGATATGATGAATTAATGCTTCTGGTAGAAATGTCGGATGATATAACAGAATTTATAGAAAAGGTTCTGAACGGAGAGCTTGGTCATGCTTATTCGCGGGGCGTATATTTATCATTTGCCCATGATTGCATATACAGGGCGAAATTAGATGACGCTCTGGCTGAACACATAATTGATGAAAAGCTCGGAGCAATAAAATCGGATACGGACTCATGACTCCATGTCAATTTTAAGTTCTGTGAGATTCAGGACAAATGTTCCTATTTTTTTAAAGTGATGAAGCAGTTCTTTTTCATCATTATTGAGTCTTTTATAGTATTTTGCTATAAGCTCGGAACCTTTTTTATCTTCATCATATATTTCAAGAACATGTTCTTTGTTAAAATTATAAAACAGTTTATAAAAACGGTTTATTTGTTTCATCTGAACATCAAACAGTTCTATCATAAACTTTGTATTTATTTTTTTGTTCTCCAGAAGATGAAGTCCGATTTTCTTGAGTTCATCGCCCATCATTTCCAGTAAAAAAACCACGGTGAACATAACAGGTGTTTTGTTAAAATCTGAGAATCCTCTTTTATTTAAAACCCTGAGGCAAAAATCTTCAAATCTGTCAAGATTTGTATCCACTATATGTATATGCTTAACTTCGTTTTTATTTCCCTTAATCGCAGCCATTATATACTCAGCTTCAAAATTCAGTAAAATAAAAATTCTCCTTATAGCATTATCAAACTCTTTATAGGTTGTTTCGCCAAGTTCTTTTATTACGCAGTAGTTTTCTTTCTGTTCGATTATTTCAACATTAATCAGCCTGTTGACACACGCGGTAATTGTTTCAACAGGATTCATGTTCCAGTCAAAGTCATATCCTGTGCGCATGCTTGAAGATGTTGAAAATATAATAGCATCAGTAGGGCTCGTCATAGTAATTTTATTATTAAGAAGATAATCCAGATTTGTTTTCGGTGAGAATGACGAGCTGATATTTTTTTTGCTTTTCCCAAATCCGATAACACGTATTTCATCGTATCCTGCCCTGTATACCGACAGAATATATCGCCATATAATAGGTGGTGTAAGATTAGATATGTCAATTGTTACAGAAGATGTGCCTGAAGATTTTTCAGTTCCTATTGAAAGTATTTTTCCCTGTTCCCGTACATCCAACTCATCACCTGTTTTTATGTTAAACTTATTGACCCAAGAACTCGGTAATGTAATAGTAAGTGTATTATGTCCCTGTTTAATTACCTTTCTCCGCATATGTATCTTGATATTATTTCAATCTAAATATATATAAATTAAAGAAAATATACTGAATATATAAAATAGATAATATATTGTGAATATTGCATATATATATTCACATGGGATTAGACAGTTATTTTAATTCTTATATAATAACTATAATGAAGCCCACCGGAATTTTATCCAAAACTTACAATATCAGACCTTCGAAGGGTGAGATTATAGAAGGCAGTGATATAAAACTAAATCTGGGTTCCGGAGCAAAAAATTATGAAGGCTTTCTGAATTTGGACAAAATAGATCTGCCTAATGTTCATATAATCTGGGATCTTGAAAAAACACCCCTGCCATTCGGGTCAGATTCTGTTTCTGAAATAATTATTGAGCATGTTCTGGAGCACATTACAAATATGATTCCTTTGCTAGAAGAATTCCATAGAATATGCAAACCAGGAAGTATAATCAGGATATATGTTCCTTATTATAGATATGAAGGAGCTTTCAGGGATCCCACTCATGTAAGGTTTTTTAGTGAAAATACATTTGAATATTTTACAGACGGATATACATATGATTTTTACAGCAAAGCCAGATTCAAAGTCAGAAAAAGGGAACTGAAAACAACATCCAAAACTAAACTAAGGACTCTCAATAAAAAAATAATAAATTACATACCACTGAAAAAATTTTTGAATATATTTCTCTGGAATCTTTATACTGAGATATACTTTGAACTGGAGGTTGTCAAATGAAAATAGCTGGCATCTATCCGCAAAAAAATCTATCACTTGACCCAAAAATACAGCATGCTGTCAGTGAACCCTATGGACTGGAAATGATTTTAGCAGTTGCAAGCCAACAGGGCCATGATGTTGAGTTATTCGTTCCGCTAAAATGTCATCAGGAAAGAATTGTTCCCATTACTGAAGAAGAAATGATTGAAAGAATAACTGAATATAAACCTGATATTGCGGGCTTTTCCATGTATACTTGTCAATACCCAATGGGAAAAAGAATCGCAGCTGAACTTAAGAAAAGACTGCCCGGTACTATGACAATTGCCGGCAACAGATATCCATCATATCTCTGTGAAAAAATTGAAGATCCATTTGATTTTTTTGTTGTTAAAGAAGGTGAAGAAACATTCAGGGAATTTTTAAGAGAAATAGAAAATGAGAAAAAATATAGAGATATAAAAGGTCTTGTAATCAGAGAAAATCATAGAGGTTTCTACACAGGAAACAGACAAAGAAACCTACACCTTGATTTCCTGCCGAATGCAATGCGATTCCCTGTTATTTTAAATCAGGTTTATAGAGGAATTTCACTGCCACCAATGTCAGAAGACCCAAATTATGCTATTGTTGAATACAGCAGATGCTGCTATAATACATGCAAATTCTGTGACAGTACAGGATTCTGGGGAAATAATGTAGTGTTTAGATCACCACAAAGAGTTGTAGAGGAAATGTTTGAGCTGAAAGAAAAGGGTGTGGATACATTCTATTTCATGGACCTGAATTTTACAGCTGACAGACAAAAAACTGCAGAACTGTGTAAAGAAATGATAGACCAGAGTCTGGGTGCTCACTGGTATTGCATGAGCAACACAGCAACTCTTGATAGTAGGAGCGGCCAAGAACTCATGGAATTAATGAAAAAAGCTGGTTGTTATAAAATTGCATGGGGTGTCGAATCAACAAATGACAATTCATTGGAAATTATGGGTAAAAGGGTAGACAATGAATTTACAACTACTGAACAAACTGTAAGGGTTTTACAAAATGCACTTGATACAGGCATTATTAACCAAGGGTATTATATTATAGGATTTCCATGGGAAACCGAAGAAACAATTATCAGAGATGCTGGAAAACTGAAATATATTCCAATTCATATATTCAACGTAGGAATATTCACTCCCATACCTTTAAGCAGGTTTTACAAAGAAATGCTTGAAAAAGGTTATAAACTTGATCCTGATTTGGAAAATCATGATAGAAACACATTGGTTTATAATCATCCATCGCTTGATAATGAAAAAATCAAGGCGCTTCAAGCAGATATGCATCATAATTTTTATACAAGCCCGGAATATCTTGAAAGAGTGCAAACATCATGTAGAATTGATTCGCGGTTTAAAAGTGCATTTAATGATTATTTTGAATTTTTAGGGAATGGTCCGAAAATGTGAGGAGAAAAGAATGACAAAAACAATTATTATAACCGGCGCATCCAGCGGAATAGGAAAAGCTGTGGCAGAAAGATTTGTTTCAGAGAACTATAATGCTGCATTGATTTCAAGGCATTATGGTAATGTTAAAGCAATAGCAGAAGATTTAATGAAAAACCATCAGGATAGTGTATGTCTTGCATATGAATGTGATGTTAGAAACGAAGAAAGTGTTCCAGATATATTCTCAGATATATATGATAAATTAGGCTCTTTTGACGTGCTTGCAAATATTGCAGGTGTAAAATCAGGAAGAAAAACTCAGGATGTTATAGATTACATAACAGATGGAAATACGGATCCTCATGATTGGAAAAGTTTTTTTATGGAAAGTATTGCAGCATGGAGAGACACTGTTGATATAAATCTCGTTGGTACTCTTGTTTGCTCATCTGCTGCATTGTATTTTATGTTTAACCAGAATGGTGGTGGTTCTATAATAAATATTTCATCCATAAAAGGAATAGAACCAACAACAGACCCTTCATATGGGGCATCAAAAGCCGGTATAATAAAAGTCACTAGAGATTTTGCTAAAAATCTTGCTCCATACGGAATAAGAGTAAACTGTGTAGCACCAGGATTTATTAATACAGGAATGACAACAACACTGCCTGAAGAAAAGCAGGAAAAATACAAATCGCAGATACCTGTTGGCAGGTATGGTTCTGTTGAAGAAGTTGCAGATGTTTTTTATTTCCTAGCATCAGATGCAGCCAGCTACATCACAGGTGCAGTAATTGATGTAAATGGCGGATATCTCATGAGATAGAAAATTTTTTATGCAGATAAATACATCTTTCTACAATGAACTACATAAACCATTCATGGATCAATGCGAATACAATTGAAAACAGAAAATACCAGACAGATATAGCCAAACATGCACTGGATGGAAACTTGCTTGCTGTTATGCCGACAGGCATTGGAAAGACACCGATAGCAGCACTTGTTGCTGCTTATCGTCTGGAAAAATATCCGGATGGCAAAATTCTTATGATGGCTCCAACCCGACCTCTGGTAGAACAGCACTGCAAAAGTTTTCAGAAATTTATTAAATTTGGACCTTCAGAACAAGTTGTAATAACAGGAACAACTAAGCCGGAAAAGAGGGAGGAGATGTATAAAAAATCTGAAATTATTTTTGCAACTCCACAGACAATAAGAAATGATATAAAAGCCGGCATACTTGAATTGACAGATTTTATTTTGTTGATTTTTGATGAAGCACATCACTCTGTGAAAAAGTATGCCTACACACACATTGCTGACAAATATATGGCAACAGCAAAAAATCCACTGATTCTCGGATTAACAGCATCACCCGGTGGCCAGAGATATAAAATAGATGAAGTCAGGGAAAAATTGTTTATAAAATTTGTTGAAATAAGGAACAGGGATGATCCTGATGTTGCACCATATGTGCAAAGAGTTGATCATGAAAGTATTTTTGTCGAGCTGGATGATGAACTAAAGGAAATTCAACTGGTTCTGGAGCAGATTAAAAAAAACAGAATTCAGGAACTGGAGAAATGGGGATTCAGGCCCAACTTTTTATTAAAATCCGAAATCATTGCATTGCAGAAAAAACTCTCGATGAAGAGGTCCGGATCAAATTACACGATTATGTCATATTTAGCCGAGATTCTAAAAATAGACCATGCCCTTGTTCTTCTGGAAACCCAGTGTCTTCATGCACTAAAGCATTATATTGAGCAGCTGCAGGATGAGGGATTTAGCGGCGGAACAAAAGCTGCTGAACGGCTGTATAGTGATGTTTTATTCCAGCAGGCTTCGATTAAAGTAAATAGTATGATTGCCAAAAATAAGGAACATCCAAAAATTTCAAAGCTGGAAGAAATTTTGCAGGAAAGCTTGTCAGTATACAGTAGAATAATGATATTTGCACAGTATCGTGACACAATATCATATATTCATGATTTCCTGAAAACTATTCCCGGTTGCAGGCCAGTTGAATTTATAGGACAGGCTAAGAAAAAAGGTAAGGGATTGAGTCAGAAAGAACAGATGCGAATTCTTAATGAATTCAAGATGGGATTTTTCAATATTTTGATAGCTTCACAGGTTGGTGAAGAAGGCATAGATATAACTGAGACAGATGCTGTAATTTTTTATGAGCCAGTAGCTAGTGGCATCAGGAAAATCCAGCGTGCTGGAAGAACAGCAAGAACAAAACAAGGCAAGGTTATGGTTCTTATTACAAAGGGAACACGAGATGAAGCATACTACTGGTCAGGTTATCATAAAGAAAGGAAGATGAAGAAAATTATGAAATCAATGCAGGAGAAAAATCTGGGAGATTTCGTGAGTTGACAACAAATACTGATAACTGCATAAGTTATACCTCAAGTTCGACACTTTAAAGACCATATGAAAAGGGTGGATTATTTTGACTAGCTACAAATTCTCTATTTCACACATCTTTTTTCGATCCTCTTATCAATAATTTATCCAAACATACCCGGCAGAATAACTTCAATATAACCAGCCATCAGGATTATATTAATGGATATAATGAGCAGGGTAATTGAATCCAGTAAATATCTGCGATTGATATGGCTTAAATTAATCTCTGATAATATTCCGCCTGCTACAGCTGCAAGCAGATATCCTATAATCTCTAAAATAGTATGCGGCAGGTATAAAATAGGATTAACAAGCCATATGCTGGGAACTGACCATATCAATATGCGAAAAACATTTCCATAGAGCATGCCAAGCAAAGATGCATTATAATTTAAAATGTAAAGGCTGCCTGCACCATAGAAAATAGAAAGCGCAAATGCAACAAAAACCAGAACAAGGTTGTTTGAAATTATCTCAAAAAAAATTTCGGGATTTGAAAAATTACCTGCCAGGCCTGTTGCTGACATCTGGCTAGAAAATAAATGATCACTCAGGTCAGGTGGAAATAATGCAAAAAGCATTGCATATGCAACTGCCATGCCGAAAAACGAATATAGATAGAATTTTATCAGGTCATTGTGCCTGTGAAAGATATGAGACCACTTTCGTGAAGCGCATTTGGCGCGCATGTGAAAAACATTCATATTATAAGGCAGTAGGAGCAGCGAACTGAATGCAACAGTTGCAAGGCTGAGTGCAGAATAAAAAATAAACATGGAGATGAAGAACCCGAATACTACAAGCAGCAATGAAACAAAAGCAGCAGACCGCATATTCTTTTTTAAATTATCCGGGGACATTGCTTTCTTGAATATAAGAGCAACCAATGTTATGCCTACTAAAAACAAAATCACGCTCAAAATTTCCATAATCAATATGTATTTTTCAGGATAATAAAGTTTATTAACAGGTAATCATAATAATAATTATGTCAAAAGAGTCCGGTTTAAGTACAAAATCTCTTGTTATTGGCTTGATTGTTCTTGCTGCTATAATTTCTATTGTTTTTATTGTTCAGTCTGCCGGATTGCTTGTACCTGCCGGGAAAATGATGGGCTTGATACAGGGTAGCGGAAATGATTTCAATATAGAAAAACAGGGTGGTGATATTCTTGGACAAGAAAGAAGTAATGGAAATTACTTGCCGGACATAGACACATGTAACTGTAAAAAAATAAAGGTATATTGTGGAATTCCTGAAGATATTGAAAAAATATGCGGAGACAATTCAGCATGTGCTTTTCCGTCTGATTGTGCAATGTATTTTAGACCACTGGAGGGTAATATATGTAGAATATGTATTGGTATTGATAACTGTAACATTATAGGTAGTGGGGATGATGCTGTTGAGATCCCATACGAAGATGTTCGCAAAGCCTTTGACTGTACGAATACAGATATAATTACGAATCCAGAAAAAGGAAAAAGTTGTTGCCTTATAGTACATGAAATAGAACACCTGTGTCAAGACCCGAGATTAGGAAAATGCGATGAATATGATGCTGAAAATGCGCAACTGGCTTGTAATACTGAAGTTGTCAATACGTTTTGTTCCGGAGATCCTGCATTATGGTCTGATGATTATTGTAGAGCCATGTGTTGGTATTCACAGAACAATGTTTACATTAGACAATGGGATAGGTGTATGTGTATTAGTACTGGTGCTAGTTATAATGATTGTTGTAACTGTCTGAAAAGTTGCATTGAATTAGAAATAGGAAAAGATGATGATGTTGATGATGGAATGCCGCAATTATGTGCGGAAAAAGGTTGGATATATGATAATATGGGAGAGAAATTATGTAAACATTACAGTACCGTGGGTCATGATTGTAGTGAACATTATGGTGGACCTGATAATTTTGATCCAGAAAAATGCCCTAAAACAACTTTAACCGGATGCCAGGAGAACCCTTATCCTGTTTGCGGAAATGCTGAAAAGGCTTGTGCTAAAGCTGGAGTCTGGGACCCAAAAGAGAAAACATGTAACTGGATAGGATCTATATGTAATGGTAATGATTATATTATAGATGACAGAGACTGTAGTGATAATTCAGGTTGTTTTAGCGGTACAAAGCCAGTGGGCTGTTATAATAGATTTTGTAAATGCTGTGAAGGACCTTTACTAACTACCTATACAGGTATTTATGATTTCATAGATTGTGATGGAAAGTGTGATACAAATAATGGTAGATGTGGAAGTTCAAATCCAGTAGATGAATGTAGACCGAAAAAAGTCTGTAGCAAAGAATGTAGCCCGGGTGTAGATGCATATTGTGATGGAAAAGAAGTAGGTGAAGCATGTGGAACAGGAAGAATCTGTTCAAGTGATTGTATGTGTAAAATAGATTGCCCTACTGGTACAGGCTACCAAGAATACACAGCTGGCGGTTTAACAGAATGTTTCCCTTGGCCCAATTACCTGTGTGATGAAATTGGAGCGAGAGCATATGGTGAAGCAATTGCACATCAAAGATGCTGGAATGAAGGAAAGAGACTTGTTGATCATCATCTGACAGTATTTAAACTCGGCGATTGCTGTGGCGAAGATTGCTGTCTAGATGGGACATGTTCGGGTGGGGATTCAAATGGAGGTCCGAGTATCACACCTGTTTGTGAAACACCTTGTGATGAAAATGATCCTGACTGCAAAATGCGATGCCCTCCCAAAAAAATCTGTTCAGGCAATGCAGGTATTGTCGGCGGCTGCTTTAAGTGCGAATAATCTTCATCCCACACATTAGGCTTAAGTAATTTAAACTTTGTAGTCATATCCTCTATATGGAACCGGATGTAAAAATTTTCATGGATCATCGGGAAGATGGAACGCCACTGGCAAAAATGCTTGCTAAAAAATGCGAGGTTGAAATAAAATCCCTGAAAATTGCTGATTTTCTGCTTAGCAGTGATGTTGCATGTGAACGCAAAACAGCTAATGACTTTGTCCAGAGCATTATTGACGGCAGGCTGTTTAAGCAGGCCAGTGAGATCAAATCCTGTTTTGAATCACCATTTTTTATTATTGAAGGGGATGTGCGTGCTGTTGAACGAAATATGCACCCGAATGCTATCCGCGGTGCAATAGCTTCGATTTCGCTGGATTTTAAAATACCAGTGATTCACACTCACGGATTTGCTGATACTGCTGAGTTTCTTTTTCAAATTGCAAAGCGTGAGCAATTAGACCTGAAAAAGCCAGTTGTTCTCCGAGGAAAGAAGAAATGCAAGACACAAAAACAAGAAATTGAATTTTTAGTCACTGGACTGCCTGGCATCAGTACGCTGAATGCACATCGATTGCTGAATTATTTCAAAAACAGCCGTGGAATTTTTACAGCTGATGAAAAAGAATTGCAAAAAGTTGAAGGAATCGGAAAGATTAAAGCAAAACGTATACGAGAATTGATGGAAGCAGAATGGAAGATGTGAGGAATATAATTTTAATAGATGATATGGAATTTCGGAAATTTCGTTGATGAATTTTCATTCCCCCTATTAAGTGAGAGGAATGAAAAAAATTAAACTGCATTGTGAATTATCTCTTGCCACAAATTTGGCATTTTGCAGGCACTTTGACATGCCCTGCGTAATGCTTTGAAAAGTCCTTATCCAGTTCTATAAGTTTCTGCACTATGGGATTTTCCAGATTCAATTTGTACATTTCTGCTCTTCCAATTGTCCGTGTTTTGATTAATATTTTGTTTTTTTCCAAAACCTGCCATAGTCCGTGCAGAGTTGACCAGCCTACATTACTTTCCCGGGCCATCTCAGTTTTGTTGTAATCAAAAAGCCTGTTTTCTATCAGAAAATCCATTACTTTAACTATCGGTGCATTCCCAAAAAATCTGACGAATAACGATGGTTCCATTGACTTCATAAATATCACCCGTGAATTTTTCCCACTATGATTTCACTGCACACAATACTTTAAATAGTTTAGTTTAAATATTCATAAATATGAATATTACTGATAATCAGCTTAAAGCAATTATTTTGGATAAGCTTGCAAGGCATACATACTGGGGTGGAAAACATACAAGTTTTGATAATCTTCAGAAAGGGATTCCAAAATATTTGTCAGGACACGCTAAAAAGCTCGGTGAAGGAATGATAAAAACAGGACTGCTTCTTGCCAAACCAACATCATACGGATTAGAAGTTTCGCTTAACCCGGTGATGAAAAAAGAAATTTTTGAAATCATTGACAAATATTTATAAGACTCATAGTGATTATTATTATGGTTGCCTCTAAAGATATCAGGAATGCTGTTGTCGGGCTTATTATACTCGCAATTGGCATCTATTTCATAATCAATATTTCTGCTGCTTACATTTCTCCATATCTGAATAAGCCAGGTGTTGCCGGCAAGGGTGGTATCTCAGGTGGTCTTGTATCTTCAATATCCGGTATAGGAAGCACAATAATAATGGGTGCAGGCGGGTTAGCTGTGATCATGATTCCGTTATATATTTTGAAGAGGCGTAGTGAAAAAAATGATGAAAAACGAAAAGTAGAATTAGAGGACCAGCAAAGAAATGCATGGTTCAGGGAACAGCAATTAACTGCTGAAAGAATGCAGCCAACTGGGCAACAAGGATATGATCAACCAGTAAGACATCCAGCATCACAATCACCGAGATATGTACAGCAGCCACGAGGATATAATCAGCAACAAAATTCAAGATATAATCAATCACGACAATCAGGATATGATCAATCAAGACGGGGATATTTACAACAACCAGCAAGATTTACAAATCCTTCAAGCCCAGGATATCCATATTCACCGCAGACACCAAAAAAGCCTTTTCGCTACAGCGAAGAATTCATAAAAGGGAGAAAGAAGACCAAAGAATTGTTTTGAACTAAAACATTAAAATTAAAAATATATCTTATTATCGGAATACTGCGATGAGTTTCCATTGATTATCCACTTTTTCTAATTCTACTGGAGCATTATAAACATCATACAATTGCTCCATGTCACGGTGAGACTTCAATTCATATTTTGATCCGTCAATATCTTTATATCTCAACTCTACACCAACCATAAAACGGCTACCAACAGAATTGGGATTTTCATCAATTTTTCTGATATCGTATATTTGAAAGTTTTGAACATTATCCATACATCTGGCAGCATCTGGTCCTGAAAAGGGCAACCCCAATGCATTTCCCATAACTTCACCCGGATTATGCACATTTCCATCATTATAAGTATTCACATATTCATGTACGAAATCACCCGGGTTTCCATTATAAAAAGCAGGCAATTCCATTAAAAAATTGTTCACTTCGACCTGATCCTCAAGTTCGCCGACTTTCTGTTCGTATCTTCTTTCAGTTCTTTCTGTCCCAATTTTATTACCTATTAAAACTGCCCCTATAGTTCCCAGCACTGTTAAATAAAATTCTCTTCGGTTCATAACCAACACCTTAGATATGCCCAATTACATGATTCAAAAAGTTTGGCATCTTTGTTCCATTAGAGCCATTTCAATTTTTTGTACTCTTTCGGTCATATCCAGACCAACTTTAGTTTCCAAGATATTTAATCACTATACAGTAAACTATTTAAGCTTATCAGCAGCCCTGTGTTTTAATTGGGTTTGTTTTGTGATGACTTTTCAGTCTTCGTATCACTCATTTGTTTTCAATATCAACTATGATTCTGTGTCTGTTTTCCGGATAAATCGTAACAGTTTCTCCTGGCTTAAGGCGGAGAAATTGAGCAAGCTTTTTTGTTACAACTATACCCATACTGTTTCCTATTCTGCTGACTTTTACACTGGAACCAAGATTCCAAAGCCCTTTTTCTTTTGCATTTTGTGTTACCTTTTCTATGACGCCCTCTTCAAACACTTGTTCCCCGCATAAACTACAGACTTCAGCTGAAAACCTGCCTAAATTCTCGTCTAAGAAAATATAATCCACCACTTTCTTCAGCATTTTTCCGCCACATTCATTACATTTCATATTACTCACCTCATATAGATTTTTCAGTCTCCATTTTGGATGACCCAATTTTCTTTGCCCCCATTAAATATTGAATACTGTTTTTACCAAATATCGGTTTTGCCCTATTTTTTTATATGCAACACATATAGAACTATAACGTGCAAGGTATCCGTCATATTGCCGGAATTTTGAACCAAAAACAACAGCTCTTTTTACCTGTCCTTTATTGATACCCAGCCACATCATTTTGTCATTGGCGTGCTTTGTTATGAACAGTTTTATATCTGTCATAATATGTTATAACATGTAAAATATTTAAACTTTTCCTCAAACCTTTTTTTTGCATCTAGGCAAAAATATCTATTCTTGGACGCAGCCCTGTTGCTTCATCAAGCACCGGATAAGCATTTCTTATTTGTACATATAAACCAGCAATAACAGGATTTCGTGGAACTGGCACATCCGGTCCGTTAAAAACATGTCTTCCATCTTCCCTCAAAACTCTTACCTGACTTGCTGTGGCATGACCATGTTTGCCCAGCAACTCCAAAGCCTCATAATCATTGAGTTCAACAGTTCTGCCTGTAATTTCATCTATAGCATGTCGGTGGGTTTCACCAGCAAATTTATATGGTCCTCTAAATTTCAGTTCCAGTGGCTCTCCTTTCAACGGAGCTGTGTATTCTTCTTCAAACATATTCATCATCCTGATCATCGTCTGTACATTGACAACAAATATATTACTGAATAGTGAAGTATTTAAGTTTATCGTTCGTTTTTGGTTGTTCAACGTAATTCTATGCCTGTTTTTAGAATAGAATGCAAAAGCTTAAAAATCTTTCGCTATTTTAAGGCATAGTATTAAATGTTTTTCCATACTAATAATAGATATTATGAAAATTCATTTTATTGCAGCAGCTTTAATTGCTGTGTTTATTTTTGCACTGCCTACTGCATATGCAGGTTCAGTGATTGCAACAAACACAAATATCGGGTGTGTAGGATGCCTGATTCTAGATATGAATGAAAAAAGCATTATTCAGGCCAGATCAATGGATAACACTGTTTCTTTTATTCTTCGTACACCTTCGAATTATGATGCACCGACAATAAAGATATATACAAGCGAGGGCGATTCAGTTGTATCAACCTCATTAATAAACACAACAATAGAAATTCTTGGATCCAATGAATCAGTTCCTCATTCGCTTGAAGAGGTTGACAAAAACGCATATAAAATAAAAATTACAGATACCCAGAAAAGACCAGGATTCCGCGATTATTATATTAAAATACATTATGTTATTGACAATATTGTGAAAGGCGATGTGTACAAATCCGTTCATATTGCCAGCAGTTGTGAGCTTTGCACAACCAGTATAAAGCGTGAAATTCAGCTTTCAGCTGACATCAGAATATTTTCCCTGCTTAAAAATTCTATACTGGAACCAGGAGCTAGTTATAATAAGCTGATTATAATTGATGAACCAATAGAAGGTACAATAAGCTATGAAACAGTTGCTCCTGTACAAAATGAGAAAATTAACATCGGATTTATTTTCATAGCAGCTGTCATCGGCCTTATAATCGGTTGGGTTATTGGCAGATTCGACAATGAAGGAATTGATCATGAAAAATGGGAAAACGGAATAAAAACAATAAAAGATCACTCAGATAACAGCATGAAGCCAGCTGGAGAAAAATTGAATGCTCTGACAGAAAGCGTAAAGCATATTGAAAACACAGCTAAAAACCTGAAACAGCGGGCTGACAAAACTGAAAAAATCATAGACAAGATTGCTGCTGATACAAGCGAGATTCGCATCAACAGCAAGGCGATAAAACGCAAGGCGAAAATGCTTTGATTTGAAAAGAGTACAGTTAAGGATACGATGATAAATAAAGCAAAGGGCGAAAATGTTGTGAAAAAAATAATATGTGGCGAAGTCGCCAAAAATAGGAAAGAGGTTAACCTAAGGAGAAAACCTTGGTTTTCTCCTGGAAGGCGATAAAGCGACGAGCTAAAATGCTGTAATAAAGCAGATGGGTGAAAAAACCATGCCAGAAAAAAGTGTTTTATTCATTGATGATCCGACGCAGTGGGGATACGAAACCAGGAAACTCAACATAGGAGGATATGAAGTATCTTTTGCGTGGTCGTTGGATGAAGCTAACGAACGCTTGGCTGTAAATGAATATGACTGCGTTGTTGTTGAACCATATGATCCTGATTATGATCTGAATGAACATAGAAACCCTTTGGCTGAACTAATAAGAAAATTGAATCATAAAGCTGTTGTTGTCGTTGCATCAACAGAACCAAAAAAAACCTTCGATAAAAAATATGGACTTGTGATGGGAAAAGACTATAGATGTTATATGGAAAAACCATTCAGAGATCACGATGCTGTTGTTGTGACATTAATGTCTTTGGTTGGATACTATAAATGAAAAACATGAGCCATATTGGAAAAGAAAATTATATGATAAAGTGAGTGGAGAAGAATTATCATATGGCTGAGAGAAAGGATAATAACCAATAAGAAAGGATAATAACCAATACATCGTATATCATGAAAAAGCACTGAATTGGGGAAACATCTATGACGGGTATCTGATTATTACATCGCCAAGATTTGAATTCAATGAAGGATTTCTGATTTACGGTAATGAGAACTGTAGTGGACAACTTGAAATGTGGAATGCAAATGATCCCAATATAGATATGTTTTTATAAAAAGCCCTGAAAAAATATGATGACTGAAATAGTAGAAGTTGATGGAAAAAGAGCCCTGAAAACAACTTTAGATGGAAGAATTGTGTATTATCAAAGACTTGATGAAAAAACGATTGTGGAACGGGCTGGAATAGGTAACTATAATCCTCGTTATTTTTTAAGAAGGAAAGGAAGGGTTAATAGAAAAGATTACGAATTCATAGACCAGCTGTTGAACGAGCACGGGCTTTGAGGTTTTTGGGTGGATGACACGCCAAAAACTTGTATAAAATATCATGTCATTCACTATACTATCTTCTTAAAATATTTCTATATGAGTCCAGTAGTATTTCCGGAATCTGTATTGGATCTGAAACAAAATGATAAGTCTCGGCGTATTTTGCAAATTCAGATAAGTAAGCCGGTGGTATGGTATTAACACTTATATATACGACATGAATGCCCTGTTCTCTTGCTTCCTGCAGGCTATGTGCTACATCTTCAATTGCTCTTCTGTCTTTTTTTTCCATGTCGTATTCTTCTTCTGTTTCATAAACAGGATCTCCATCAGTATAGAGGAAAAGAATTTTTTCCTCGGATTCTGTCTCTTTCAGCTGTTTACATACATAGCGTATTGCCGCGCCATCCCTGTTTGAGCCATTCGGTTTTATTCCGCCTATGCGCGCTTTTGAATCATCTGAATAAGGTTCATCAAATGGCTTAACTTCATTGACATAAGTCAGATAGTCATCTGAACAGAATTCATATACACCAAATTTATCGCCGGATGAATTGATAGCCTCGCATGTTAGAAGCGTTGCGTATTTCACAATATCCATTTTAGTTTTGTTTTCGCCATTTTTCATTTTAACAGGCTCCATATTTGAAGTGCTTTTATCCAGTAAGATTGCCACAGAACACCGGTCATAAATTTTATGAGGAGAGGTGTATATATTGTCACTGGGCTTGACATCAACCTGTATATCAGTATATGCTTCTACAACTGAATCCATGTTAAATTCATCCGGTTCTATACTTCTCCTATTGATTGACTCCTGCTGCAAATTAGATAACCTGAATTCTCTTACAACAGCATCTACAACATCTTTGTATGCAGCTTCAAATTCCAGGACGAATTTCTTATCCGTGTCTGTTGCAGTACCATGCATAACACCTGCTTTTTCAGAATAAGACCTATGCGCGTAGTTCCACTCAGGAAACCAGTGAACACCTGACATATCAACGCTAAAAAAATCCAGTGGCATACTTTGAACATATTCTATTCTACCGGGCCTGGCATACATTTCCAGAAACTCCAGAAACATCTCCAAAGTTGACTCATACTCCATTTCTGTAGTTGAAACGTGCTTTTCATCCAGCTGTGCCGGGCTATTTAGTTTTAAGTTACCATACTTGGGAGCCTGCTTCAGTTCTTTTCCAAAAACATAATCCAGACCGGGGAAATCTTCTCTGACAGGACTTTCAATAGGAAAATGCTGCTCAATCGCAGTATATGCATAAGCAGCCATTCTAATGGAATCCAGGGCAGTATCTAAAGTCATCTTACTCATGTCCTGCTTTATCTCGTCAATAATTTCCCTCAGAGACTTTTTTGTCTGTAGTGAGTAAACACTGGATAATAAATTCTCCAGACTTTCAGGTATCTCATATCTAAATTCACAGGCATCTCTGTTCATCTCCACAAAAATAACATTGCATATCAAATAATGCATATACTCAGAATATACATGTGAAGTTTCTGAAACATGCTGGACAAATCGCTGCATAAAAAAATTATTTGAAGCTGCATAAAGGTTAGACCTGGCTGCATCACCCATACCTGAAAAATATTGCATATTTTGAGCATCTATCCTTACATCATCAAAACAATTCCATAACCTGTGAAAGAAATCCGGATCATCATATCTCCTGGAAAATTCTGTGAAATCAACAACAAAACTTCCCCGGCGTATGTGACCAGCTTCATGCAATGCACCGGCAATATAAATTGTCAGGTCTCTGTTTCTGAATGGCTGGGATATGTCGTCATTAAAAAATGATATTCCGGAAGGCAGGTACATTATTTCTCCATCTGTAAGCGGCTGTGCAACCTGAAACTTCTTTTCACTAGATCCTATAGGCATATTACCTACCATGTCAAAAACATTTGCCCTTATATAAGGCATTGCACTCTCAAGAGAAAATCCATATAATTTAGAAGGATCTATCTGTTTCGGGTCAATAGACTCTGTTGTTGACAATGAATTAACATAGTTATTGAAAACACGCAGCCATATATCAAGGCTGTCAGTATACACAGCTTTTAAGAAATTCTTCATTATAACTGGAAAATATGCTTTCCGTTCGAATAATTCTCCTAAAAATTTATTCGCATCATCCGGATATATTCTTCCTTCTGAAAGTAAATCTGCCAGAGCTTTATTGGCAATATAAGGATATGAATCATCCGGAACACCTAATCTTTTCATTATTTCAAGCCTTCTCGCAAACACATCTTTCGTATCACCAGAATATATGTAAGCACAAAACCTCCCTGTATCAAATGAACGTGGTTCAATAAAGTCATTCAGGAATGAGCTGTATTCAGAAACAATGTTTTCTACCCATACACCTGCTAAGTCTGTAGTTTCATCACTATGTCCTTCTTTATCTCCACTCATAATGTATCACCTATTTCATCTAAAAAATCAGGAAAACCAAATAATAAGCTACGACCGGAATATGGTAATCCGGATGTTGTTGTTAAATTTTGAATAGTTCTTGCTATATCATAGCCCTGAGTAGTACATTCATCTACCATGCCTGAGAAAATCCCGTAATACTGAACATTAATAAATTCACGTATAGAAAGTATGGCTGCTTCAGCTTCTTGTTGTGGCTGTCTTAATACGCTGTCCAGAACAGAGCAAAACTTATCACGGTCAATACCAAATGAAAAAAAATCTGTACCCGAAGAAAATTTTAAGTGGAAAGTACTGCCATCTGGATATGAGTTAAACAGTAACGCAGCAATTACATTATCACACACTGTTCTTTGAAGAAAATGTCTGCTCATTTTCATATATTTTACTGTTCTTTCAGCTCCTGCTGCATCAAGCATTAAATAATCAAACAGAGTATTACCAGCTCTTAAATAATCTTCAGCTTCTGATAAAAAGTCATCAGACATGCCATTATTCCATACATATGGAAAATAGTTCGAGTCTGTTTTTTTCCATAAATGTGATGCACGTTCATATTCTTCTGCGGGATTCATATCATCTGTTAAATGTCTTTCAAATGCCTCAATAAAATCTATAACCGTGTAGATAGATGGCCTAAAAACACGAATATCCCTTAAAAACATATCATAATACGGTTGCTTGATTGCCCTGTCAAAAACCTCGAGAATATATGACCATAGATACGCCTCTTTCGTATCATGATCTATAACACCACTTAGAATCATTTCAATCATTTCAATCATTTTATCATGTATTTGATTATTAATATCATATATTCTGTCTTCAACTTTTACGTCATTATATATATCATAAACTGCTGCAAAAACATCCGGAGAAACATCCAGTTTTAACAGATCATTTAGACGTGAAGGTATTAAACTCAAATATTGCATACATGATACGAACTTGGGGTCGTTATAATCACATACGCCTTCCATATCTTCAATAAAATCTGGAAAATTTGATGATGATTTTACTGCCTGTATAAAATAGTCAGCAACGCCGACATTTCTAGTATGCATGCGATAAAAATATTTGAATATATCGCATAAAGCTGTGTCACAGTTTTTTCTTGTATCATAATATCTTTTATTGGATATCCTTTTCATAATATCTAAAAATGCTTCGGTCCTTGCTGGAGTTATGGACTGGTTAACAAGACCTTCCATGGTTTCATAAAAATAAAGGCCTGTATCAAGGCTAATCTGAGAAACACTATATAGTATATTTTCAATTTCAGGGACAAGATATGATTTATCGGTTTGCTCAATTGCCTGCAGAAACAATTTTCTGTATTCAGCATATTCATCTTCACGACCAGCATCAACAAACAGCTGTGCGATCCTGTCTGCCATAACAATCACTTCCTCTCAAAATCTATGGCAAATTCCTGAGCTTGTTTGTCACCAATAACTGTAGTCTTTGCTAATTCTTTAAGAACATCATATTTTGTTTTTTGTCCTATTAACTGATGCCTGTAAACACCAGCCAGCACATCTTCAGTCAGGCATTCCATAGCTGCCTGTTCAATATTTTTTGGATCATAACCAATTTTGTATAAAGAATCAGCATAAGCAAGTGCTCTTGAAACAGTACGTGGTGTCGGCGTATTCAATTCAATGCCAGCTAAAGCACCTACATTTTCTAATATACGTTTGACTTCCGGAGATACTCCTGAAGATGATTTAGTTGAAACCTCACGAACCCTTTCAGCAAATCTCGAAAAAGAAAGAGCTAAATTAAACATCATGTTTTTGTCCGGATCATCTGTAGAAAGACCTTGTTGTTTAATTTTATCTGTATAAAAATAATATTCTATATATCTCTCCGGAAGCTCTGTTGGAGTTTTTCCTGGAAGAGATAGCAAATCCCCATTTTTTGAAACAGCAAAATATGGTCTGCCGTCATTAACCCAGACATATCGCTTTTCAATGCCTTCAACAAATATATCATCCATTTCAGCTATTCCAGAACGTATCATGCATATTCTGGCAACAGCATCTACAACAGGGTATGGAACATATATATGTTTGAATCTGTCTGAAAAAGACTCATCCAGATCATGCCTGTTTCTTGGTGCTGTTCCTGGATTGTAAGCTATGATAATTCTGAAGTTCTCTTTTCCTTCTACTTTTTTTCCATCGCGCCTCATTAAATAACGCCTTTCATCCAGTGCACTATTTTGCCTTTTCTGCAAGTCATGGGAAAGTTGGTTAGCCTCATCCAGAAAAGAAAGGTTATCATAATCCATGGCATTTGTTATAATTCCGTTTACATAACCTGTATGTGTACCGCCGTTAGCTGCTAAAACAGGATATCCTACCAAAACTGATTCTGTCATTTCATCAGAACACGTAATGTCTATAAATTCCCGTTCCAGTATTTCTGCAAGAGCATATACATACTGATTTTTTCCTGAGCCAACCGGTCCCTCCAAAGCCAAATGATCTCCATTCAGATAATGGACAACACCACGCTGAAGCTCATCCAGACCATGTACTTCATTTGTAGCTATATAAAACGATTTCTGATTCATTTTTATATCACCTGACAGAATATCTATATAAGTGAAAAGCTTTTAAAGTTATCATTTTGGAGTAATTATATGATTGCCTTAAAAATTCTTGCTGTGCTTGACCTGATAGGTGCTCTTGGTCTGATACTTGGCGCCAGCATATCTGGAAATCCGTTTTTTTTCTGGATCGGCATTATAATTCTTGCAAAAGGCTTATGGTCAGTATTCACTAGTGCAATTGCTGGATATTTTGCAGACTGGATGGGATGGACTGATACGGTTTCAGCACTTATTCTGATCACAGCTGTGCAGGGGCTTTTTATAGGAATCTTATCATGGATATGGATTATTATGGTATTGAAAGCAGTTTACACGCTGCTGTCATCGTTCTAGTACTGAGACAAATTAATTATGAGACATAAAATGTATAATAAAATCAATCTGTCAGAGCATTAGATAAACTTTAAAGGTCTTTGTAATAAAATATTAAGCGAGGAAAATTATATGGAAAATTTTAGTATTGGCAAATACAGGAAAGTCGTTATCATAAGTATTATAATCCTGGCAACTATCTTTGTTACTGTCTTGTCTATTCAGCCGACTGGTCAGGTCACGGCAGTTGATAAAAAAGCCAAATGCCTAACTGAAAGTAATGCTATTTTCTATGGAACAGAATGGTGTCCTCATTGTCAGGAACAGAAAAAAATGTTCGGAGACAGCATGAAATATATTAATTTTGTAAATTGTGATTCAAACAATGATCATTCTTTCGACAATCCAGCATGCGAAGGTATAACAAGCGTGCCAACGTGGGAAATAAACAGGCAGATGTATGTGGGTACGAAAAAAGTTTCTGAGTTGGCGAAAATAGCTGGATGCTGATGAAGGAATTGATGTCCTTTGATGTAGCTAAAGAATTTCTGGATACAGCAGAGAAGGTGATAATACAGATAAAGAAACAACTATATAAAATATTAAATATCAATCCCGATGATTATAATTTAATATGAAGAAGCATGTGACAAAGCTAAAGCGCGAATTAAACCTGTTTGAGATTGTAATGTATGGTGTCGGCATAATACTGGGTGCAGGGATTTATGCGCTGATAGGTGAGGGTGCTGCTTTGGCTGGAAATGCTTTATGGCTTGCTTTTGGCCTTGCTGCTCTAATAGCATGTTTTACAGGTTTAAGTTATGCTGAATTATCAAGTATGTACCCAAAAGAAGCTGCTGAATATGTCTACACAAAAAAAGCTTTTAACAAAAAATACCTTTCATTTATAGTTATATGGATTCTGCTTATTGCCGGCATAGTTTCCAGTGCTGTGGTAGCACTGGGTTTTGGTGGATACCTGTCCAATATAACAGGAATCCCAAAGATTGCTGGTGCTATTATTCTGATAGCCTGCATGTCTTTGATTAATTTTTACGGCATGAAAGAAAGCTCTAAAATGAATATAATATCAACGATCATTGAAATATTGGGTCTTGTAATAATCGTTGTTATTGGTTTTATGTTTTTCAACCCGAAAATTGACTATTTCTATGCTCCAATGGGCTTTGAAGGAATTATATCTGCAACTGCCCTGATATTTTTTGCATTCATTGGTTTCGAGAGCATAGCAAACATATCTGAAGAAGCTAAAAAAGCCAGGAAAATTATTCCTCTTGGATTAGTTATAGCTCTTGTTATATCAACTGCGATTTATATGGTGGTTTCTGTTGCTGCTGTTTCTGTTTCAGGTGCTGAAGCTCTTTCTGAATCACATGCTCCGATGACAGACATAACATCCAAGGCATTTGGGCCAGATGCAGGCATTATAATGTCAATCATAGCATTGTTTGCAACCGGCAATACTGTTTTGATAATTCTGATAGTGACATCCAGAATACTTTACGGAACAGCACAAAACCGAGCACTGCCTAAAATCCTGTGCAGGCTGCATAAAAAAAGAAAAACACCGTATATTTCTATCTTCCTTGTGATGCTGCTTGCTGTTCTGGTTGCTTTGCCAGGCAATATAAAACTAATAGCATCTTTGACAGACATAGGAATTTTTATTGTTTATTTCTTTGTCAATGTTTCTCTGATATGGCTTCGGTTCAGAAGACCGAAAGAAAAGCGGGCTTTCAGGTCGCCGATAAATATTGGAAAATTTCCTGTTCTTGCATTGCTGGGAGCTTTGAGCACCTTTTTCATGCTGTTCTATTTTGATTATACGATTGTACTGATGGAGCTTGGTGTTATTGTAATAGGATTTTTGGTTTATACTTTACTGGAGAAAAAGATTTTGAAGAGATGACAGTATGATGGCCTTGAAAAACTCCTGTTTTTGAATACTTCCCATGTTTTCTATATGCAGGTTTTTTTCTCTTTCCTCCTGATACCGAGGGGAAAGTAGAAAAAATTCAGTTGATTTTGGAATATTTCATTAGAAAAGCAAAAGCTTTTCTATGCATTGGAAAAGCAAAGCTTTTCCATGTGTCAGGCGAAGCTCAACATATATTGAACAAACAATCCTGTAATGCTTAAATAGTGATTAACTTTATATCCTTTCCATGATAAATTCCCATATAGTACACTTGTGGGGATTTCATTTGACATTTACACATTTCTGCGGGTTT
>JAGVVW010000032.1 GCA_018304635.1 Candidatus Aenigmatarchaeota archaeon | reverse complement strand
GCAACTCAGCTCGTGATGCTATTTTCTCATTACTTAACCCCAGGTTCTGCAATGCCTTATAATTTCTTTCTATGGTATCAGGATTCATTCCAAGCAAATAAGCCTGTGATGCTATTTTCTCATTACTTAACCCCAGGTTCTGCAATGCCTTATAATTTCTTTCTGTGGTATCAGGATTCATTCCAAGCAAATGAGCCTGTGATGCTATTTTCTCATTACTTAACCCCAGGTTCTGCAATGCCTGATACGTAGCTGTTATAGAATTTTCATCAGTTCCTTGACTACCTGTAATCCAGTCTAATGAAAACTCACTTATTCCATAACCATGTAATAACGTGTCAAGCAGATTTTTCATTTCAGTTGTTGTTATCATGTTCTGACTATTCTTTCAAAAGCTTTTAAAGTTATTGTTACTTAATAAAAGTGATTCCTTTCAGTACGTGCATGATGAAAACGAGATAAAAATCCACAAGTCCTGATTTAATATTTATCATGCATAAATCGAAAAGAATCAAATATCATTCTAATGCAAATCTTTATATACCATTAAAGACAAATCTAAGTCATGGCAGTTGATTATGAGAGATCACTGAAGAGAGCATGGAATTATACAAATGACCCTAAAAGATTCGGTTTTTTCTTATTACTTATAATTTTAACAGGTCTTCTCTTCTTTGCACCTTATTTTGGAGGAATGTACAGATATTATAGCGGAAACGTCAATATAGCAGCAAATGCTATTTCCATGATTCTTCTTATTTTGGCACAAGCTCTCGTGAGCGGCCTGATTATCCACAATTTCAGGTTTCCAAAATCACTGGATAGAAATATAACTGAAATAAAAAAATATTATCTAAATCTGGTTTTATCTGTAATTATAATCGCTGGTCTTAGCTTACTAAGCCTTATGTTATTCGCTATACCTGTTTTCGGACTTTTTGTCGGGATCGCTCTTATATTTTTAATCAGCCTGATATTCTTTTTTATAAAACAAGACATTGTATTGAAAAAATTTAATGTTGAAAAAGCAATGGCTGAAGGCTGGAAAAGATTTAATAAAGATTTTTTAACTATTTTTGTTTCATTTATTCTGGTTGTCGTAATAACGGTTGTTATAGTTCTTGTGTCTGCAATACCTATGATTCTTTTAATAGCTTCTATGATTACCGTTGTCCCAACTGCTGCTTTTGCTGTACTGGTTCTGACATCGATAATTTCTCTTACGTTGGGAGTTACATTAGCAGCTCTTCTTGGAAGCGCATTAATAACAGATATTTATTTGCAGTTGAAAAAGTAATTAAATGCAATTAGTCAAATGCGGTGAGCTTTATCTTAAGAGTAATTATGTCCGGCACCAGTTTACTGAAAGATTAAGGACAAATATAGTTGATTATTATAAAAAATGCGGCTGTGATGTCAAAGTAAGAAAAATAAATTCCAGTGTTTTTCTGATTGATTCTGAAAAGAATTTTCTAAAGTTTATATTCGGCATTGAAAAACATTCTAATGTAACAGTATGTGAAAAAAACATCAGTTCCATAAAGAACTGTGCTGAAAAATTAGCCAAAAATTGGAAAAAGAAAACCACCTTTGCCGTGTTTACCAAGAGGACAGATAAAAATTTCAAAATGAATTCGCCTGAAGTCAGTAAATATATTGGTTCTGTGCTTTATAAAAAGGGTTATAAAGTTGACCTAAAAAATCCTAAAAATAAAATATATATAGAGATAAGAGATGCAGTTTATGTTTATACGAAGTTTGAAAAAGGCCTGGGCGGGCTTCCTTATGGTGTTTCTGGCAATGCTTGTTCGAAAATAAACAGCATAGAAGATGTTATTGCGTGCTATCTAATGATGAAAAGAGGCATGCGCCTTTTCTATCTTCAGGGATCCAAAAAAACCCATGTTAAATATCTTGAAAAGTTCTGTCCGCAGGAAATAAAAAAGATGATATACCGGAATGCAAAAAGAAAAACATTATTTTTGGTATCCGGAAGCCCGAAAATCAGTAAAAAAGAAGGAGATCTTATCCTTGTTTATCCTTTAGTAGGAATGAAAAAGAAAGAAATATCCAATCTCAAACGAAAACTATATTTCTAAACACCAAAATATTTTTATACTCAAACATATAAATTAGTTGTTATAAGAAGAAAATACAAAACCTATGTTGTGGAAATTTATGACATACTACATATAGTATGCCGGGATAATGGTTTTCAGACGTTAATAAAATATTGTAAATTACACAATATGTATTCAAAAATTTATGTTATTCGCATATACAACACGGGTTGATTGGTCAGAAAATAAAGAGAGTGTGGTTTATATTGAGATGCCCTTTTTGTTCTATGAATAGTACGTATGTTCTGGATACGCGGGAAAGCATGGAAGATGCTGTGAGAAGGCGGAGAGAATGCGAAAACTGTAAAAAAAGATTTACCACATATGAAAGAGCTGATATTGATATTGTAGTTTTGAAAAAAGATGGAAGAAGAGAAAGGTTTGACAGAGAGAAAATAAAACGAGGAATTGTTAAGGCATGCGAAAAGCGGCCTGTGAGTATTGAAGATATTGAAAAAATCGTGGATTTCGTTGAGTCCAAAGCATTGGATAAAAAAGATATCAAAAGCGGCGAGATCGGAAATTTTGTGATAAAAAAATTAAAATTACTCGATAAAGTAGCCTATATAAGATTTGCTTCTGTATATAAGGATTTTCAGGATGTTGAATCGTTTGAAGAGGAAGCAAAGAAGCTGAAGTAGGAAGAGGGCAACAAATAAAGAAAAATATATAATATATCGAAGACTAAAACATTTTCCAGCAATTTTTTACCTCCCCCGAGACTGTGGTAATAAAATTGCTCATAGAAATTGAAAAAAATACCGGGGTATATGGATGTTTCATGAAATAAAAAAACGCGATGGAAGAATTGTTGCATTTGATAAAGCCAAAATTACAGATGCTATTTTTAAAGCAGCCCAATCTGTAGGCGGAAGTGACAAGCAAAAGGCTGATGAGCTTAGTGATGCTGTTGTAAAATATCTGGAAAAAACAATATCTCCAGGCCAAATCCCAAATGTTGAAAATGTTCAAGATATTGTTGAAAAAATACTGATAGAGTATGGTCATGCCAAAACAGCCAAGTCCTATATCTTATACAGAAAGCAACACAGTGACATAAGAGAAATAAATAAATTGTTCAAAGATTTCAACGTGATTGATGATTATCTTGAGGAAAAAGACTGGCGGGTGAAAGAAAACAGCAACATGTCATATTCTTTACAGGGGCTTAATTCCCATATAACATCAACTATCTGTTCATTATACTGGCTTCAAAAAATTTATCCACATGAAATTTCCCGTTCTCATAAAGATGGAGATTTTCATATACATGATCTTGGCGTATTTGGCGCGTATTGTGTTGGCTGGGATATGAGAGATCTTTTATTTTCCGGATTCAGGGGTGTCAGGGGAAAAGTAGAATCTGCTCCTGCAAAACATTTTCGTGTAGCTCTGGGTCAGATAATAAATTTTTTCTACACGCTTCAAGGCGAGAGTGCGGGAGCTCAGGCATTCAGCAATTTTGATACATATCTCGCGCCTTTTATTCACTATGACAATCTGAATTACAAAGATGTATATCAGGCTATGCAGGAATTCATGTTTAATATCAATGTGCCGACAAGGGTGGGGTTCCAGTGTCTTTCAGAAGATACGGAAATATTAACGATCGAAGGCTGGAAAAGATATGATGAAATAGAAGAGGGAATGGAGATAAAGACTTTCAATACAGAAAAAGGAATCATTGAAGATAAAAAAGTAAAGAGCATATTTAAAAGAAAGTACAGGGGAATAATGTATAATCTAAAAAACCGCATACAAGATCAGTTAATTTCTCCAGGGCACATGGTTGTAAGGAAAAAATTCCAAACCAATAAATATGTTCCGGAACCGATTGAAGAAGTTATGAAATTGAAATCACCCGTTTTCATACCAACAATATCGAAAAAACATGAAACTCTAAAAAACGAAAAAATCAAAATCAGAAACACGCGTATCATTACAATTGAAAAAGTGAATTATTCTGGAATAATCTGGTGTCCAAATACAGAAAATGAAACTGTTGTCGCAAGAAGAAATGGTAAAGTTTTTATAACAGGCAATACGCCATTCACGAACATAACAATGGACCTGAAAGTTCCTGATTTCATGAAAAATGAGCCGGTTGTTATTGGTGGAAAACTAATGGACAGGACATATGGCACATTCCAGAAAGAGATGGACATGATAAATAAAGTGTTCGCAGAAATAATGCTTCATGGAGATGCAAAAGGCCGAGTATTTACATTTCCAATACCAACTTACAATATAACAAATGACTTTGATTGGGACAATGATGATCATAGAAAAATATGGGAAATGACAGCTAAATATGGAATACCGTACTTTTCTAACTTTATTAATAGTGACATGCAGCCTGAAGATGTTAGAAGCATGTGCTGCAGACTGAGAATAAGCAACAAGGAACTGAGAAAAAGAGGTGGCGGATTGTTTGGTGCGAATCCACTTACAGGAAGTTGCGGCGTAGTAACGATCAACCTGCCGAGAATAGGATACATTTCAAAAAATGAAAACGAATTTTTTGGAAAACTGGAATATTTAATGAATATAGCAAAGCAAAGCCTTGAAATCAAGAGAGAGGTTATTGAAAAATTCACTGATCGCGGATTATACCCATATTCCAAGTTTTATCTACGTAATATAAAAAAATCAGAAGGCAAATACTGGAAAAATCATTTCTCAACCATTGGTCTTGTTGGGATGAACGAGGCATTGTTAAATTTCATAGGCAAGAATATAACAACCAAAGAAGGGATAAATTTTTCAGTAAAAATTTTGGATTTCATGCGCAACAAATTATCAGAATATCAGGAAGAAACCGGAAATATATATAATCTTGAAGCTACGCCAGCTGAATCTACAAGCCATAGGCTTGCAAGGATAGACAGGAAAAAATATCCAAAAATAATTATTGCCAATATGCATGACCATTCGTGGCCGTACTATACAAATTCCACCCAGCTTCCTGTGGGCTTTACAAATGATATTTTTGAGGCTCTTGAGCTTCAGGATTCTCTTCAAACCCGATATACTGGCGGCACTGTATTGCACTGCTTCCTCGGGGAGCGTATGCCTTCAGGAGAAGCAACAAAGAATCTGGTGAAAAAGGTGTTTCATAAATATCGTCTGCCATATTTTACATTAACTCCTACTTTCAGTATTTGTCCAATACATGGATATCTTGCAGGGGAGCATTTCTATTGTCCTGTTTGCGATAAAATATCTGAAACAAAAGATGATACAGGTAAAATAATAAAAGACAAAGATATGTAGTGTAAAAATATTGGTATCATAATGAAGAAAAAGTCTTTTTTCTTTTTCCGTACAGGCTTTTTCTTTTTTCTCGGAAACCAATGTTTCCGGGAAATTCAGGAAAGTTTCCACTTTCCTCGAATTTAAAAGAAAAGAGGTGTAACTATGGTGAAGACGAGATGCGAAGTTTTTTCAAGGATTGTGGGGTATCTGCGCCCAGTGCAACAGTGGAATGAAGGCAAGGCAGCTGAATTTGAAGACAGAAAAACTTTTGACAGGCAGCTGGAAATTAAAGAATGAAGATGCTTAAAGTGAAAGCAATCTGTAGGTGATTATTATGGTTAACATAGGCGGTCTGATTAAAACTTCTCTGACAGATTATCCTGATAAGATAAGCTGCATAATTTTTACAAATGCCTGCAATTTTTCCTGTCCTTACTGTTACAACCCTTCTCTTGTACGAGGCAGTGTCAAAAATATCAAAGAACATGAAATATTTGATTTTCTTGAAGAACGAAAGAACCTGCTTGATGGTGTTGTTATAACAGGCGGTGAGCCGACTATACAAATTGGAATTATAGAATTTACTAAAAAAATAAAAGCATTGGGCTATTCAGTGAAGCTTGATACTAATGGTTCAAGGCCTGAAATACTCAAAGAGCTGATAGAAAAAAATTTAATTGACTATGTAGCAATGGATGTCAAAGCTCCTGCTGAAAAATATTCGCTTGTTTCCGGAGAGAGCCTGAAAACAATCAATGAAAGCATATCACTCATTATTAACAGCAAAGTTGAGCATGAATTCCGTTCTACTGTGCTTCCTGCTCTGCACAATGGCAGTGATATACTAGCTATGGCTGAAATGATAAAAGGCGGCAAAATCCTCTTCCTTCAACAGTTTTATTCAGGAGAAACTCTTGACCCTGATTTTAAAAACAAGCCTGCATTTGGAATTGAAGAACTCATGCAAATTGCCGGGGAATGTTCGCAATATATTCCGACAAAAATCAGGGGTTATGATACTGAAATTAAAATGGGACAGGATGCAAAACAGGGAAAATGAGTATAAAAATCCTCGAATCCAAAAACAAGCTGATGACCTGAAAATTGTCCAGCTCAATGAATTGTTTTTAAATTGGAAGGATAATAAATATTTATGAAAAAAATTGTTTTCATTGTGCTGGTTGCTCTGATAATAACTGCAGCTGGCTGTGCTGAAAAAAAAGACGAAAAAATAACTGAAATAACTATAAAAGGCCAAAGTTATGTCTTCTCGGAAGACATCTGGGAAACACTAAAAGTTCCAACAGGCAGCTGGACAAAAATAAACCATATTCTGAATGATTCTGAAATACAGGTTGTTTTTGACGGTACCACAACTGATAATTCATATTTTGCAGTTGTCGGTTATAATATAGCTTTCAAGCTGTCCAGATTCAGGGCATGGGAATTGCGAGAAATAAATTTTACAACAGCTACTCTGGACAATGCAATCTTTGACAAGCCGACCGTCTATATGAAAGGCCCGAATACAGGTGCAAATGAAACATCCGTAACAATTGATAACCAGACCGTGATTGTACAGGGAACAGATTTTAAAAATCTGACAATGGCAGGTGACAGGCTTGTTCTGGTGGTATTTGGGATTAATGATATCGGGCAGATTTAAATAGAAAATAGCACCAAATACTAACATGGACATCGAAGCAAAGGTATTGAAGTCGGTTTCGCCAACAAAAGCTGAGGAAAAAAGAGTTTATGAATTTTCTGAAAAGCTGAAATCTGTCTCTGTTTCTATTACTAAATTGCCTGTTGAAATATTAGGCTCTACCGGGAAAAAAACGTGGTTATCCGGCGACCATGATATTGATGTTTTTATAATTTTTTCGAAAAATGTAGAAAGGGAGCAGCTTGAAACAAGAGGCATTGAATTTGGGAAAAAAATTATTGAAAAGATGGGTAGCAGGCCGATAATAAAATATGCAGAGCATCCTTATGTCCGATCAGAAATAGACGGGTTTGACGTTGATATTGTGCCGTGCCACAAAATAAATTTTAATGAAAAAATAAAGTCAGCTGTTGACAGGTCACCGTTGCATGTCCAGTATATAAATTCAAAACTTGACCCAAGCTTAAGGGATCAGGTCAGATTATTAAAACAGTTTATGAAAGGTACTGGTGTTTATGGCAGCGATGCAAAAAATCTCGGATTCTCGGGTTATTTATGCGAGCTTTTGGTTATCAACCATGGCAAATTTGAGGCAGTTATAAAAAAAGCCAGTGAATGGCAGGCCCAGACAGTTATCTATATAGAAAAAAAGCCTGTTAAAAAATTCAAAGGATGTGGTCTGGTTATTATTGACCCGGTTGATTCTGACAGGAATGCAGCAGCTATTGTCAGCAATGAAAAAATGCAGAAATTTATTACAGCATGCAAAAGCTACATGAAAAATCCAAGCATAGAATTTTTCTTTCCAAGAGATAAGCCCGCTTTAATCGATAAAGAAATTTCCGTGCTAAAAAACCGCGAAACAAAGTTTATTGCACTGGAACTCAAAAAACCTGACATTATAGATGACATAATTTATCCTCAGGCAAGAAGACTATGTAAAAGATTAGAAGGTATACTCAGGCAGGAGGATTTCTTAACAGTGCGAATACTTTCGTTCATTAACAAAAATATTATAATATTAATAGAGTTGGAATCATGGCATCTGCCTGCAATTAAAAAAATGCAAGGCCCGACTATATTCTCAGGAAATCATGTGGATGAATTTGTATCAAAGTATTATGAGTTCAATCCGTATATAGAAGATAACGCGTGGTTTGTGGAAAGGCCACGAACTGTGGTGGATGTAATAGAAACCCTGAAAAACCTGAGGAAAAGTAAAAATCCTGCAGAGCATGGCATTCCTTCACAACTGATCGATTCAGTGAAAGAAATGAAAATCATAGAATCTGACAAGTTCTGGGAACTTGCTGAAAAGGATAAAGAATTCTCAAAATTTTTAAGATCTGTGTATTTTGAACGTATAGTGTGAAATATTAAAAGTTTGAACGGATATTTTAATAATGAGTACAGATTTACGAATTCAAAGCTATATTCCTATAATTCTGAATGAACATTCTGATGGAAAGATAGATATGAAGATAGGTTTCCTGATTTAGAAAAGTATGAATATTTTCATTTGCCAAGAGGTATTCTTTACCTTTTACATGAAATGGATAGGGTTAGATCATTTCAACAATGTCGCAAAAGATGAAGGCATTATGTATACAGGCGCTACACCCTGGGATATCCTCGTGTCAGAAATTGCTGGAAATGAAGGGATGACAAACACTCAGCTGATGCGAATGCAGCTTTATCCAAAAGGTGCTTTTGAAAAGCTGGAAGAAGGGCATGTATAAAACTTTTTGTTAAGTGAATGCCAGAAGATATATAAAGTTAACTTTACATATATAAATTAAAATGGATGTGTATAAACAAAAATGGACCGTGCTTGAGCATGAAATTTTTTCCCTTCTTTGCTTGAAGACAGGAGAGAAGTTAAGTCAAAGAGAAATAGCAAATATACTGAAAGTATCTCCTACTGCTGTTGCTAATTCTCTCAAAAGGCTAACAGGGAGTAATTTTGTAAAAATTGAGAAAACAAAAACGATCAATTTTATATCTTTCAATAGAAATGAGCAAAAAGCCGTAGAACTGAAAAGGGTAGAAAACTTAAAGAATATTTATATATCAGGATTATTAGATTATCTGTTCAATACTTTACTTGGCGGAACAATAATTTTATTCGGAAGCTATGCGAGAGGAGAAGATACAAATAGTTCGGATATTGATATCGTAGTTATAGAAAGGAGAGATAAAATGCTTGAACTCGAAAAATATGAGAAAATTCTCAATAGAAAAATAAATGTGAATTTTTATAATTCTTGGTCAGAAATACATAGACACTTAAAAAATAATATATTGACCGGTATTTTATTATGTGGAAGTGTTGAGTTATGAGGTTGTTAAAACTTTTTGAAGACTTTGTAAAAGAAGGAGTTGTTAAAAAAGTCGCACCGAATAAGGAAAGGGCAAAAAGTTTAATTTCTGAATCTGAAAGAAAAAGACATTCTTTAAACGAGCAATTTAAAACATACCATCAGGATATAACGATAGCCAAAATTTTTATAAAGTCATATAAGAATTAAAGATTTTATACCATAGTCATAACATGATAAAGTTCTGCCACATTGCTGACTGCCATCTTGGTGTATGGAATCATCATCCGGAACTGGCAGGCTATCCTGAAAAGGCTCTGCAAAAAGCAGTTGATGCCTGTATTGAAGAACGAGTTAACTTTGTAATCATAGCTGGGGATTTTTTGGATACAAGTATGCCTTCAATTGAAACATTAAAAGCAGCTGCTGTCCAACTCAGCCGGCTGAAAAATAATGACATACCTGTTTATGTTGTTGCAGGCTCACATGACTACTCACCGTCTGGCAAAACTATGCTTTCTGTGTTCTCAGCTTCTGGTCTTATGCAAAATGTTTTCAAACCAGATTGGCATGAAAATAAATTAAGGCTTGCTCCAACAATTGATAAATCCGGTACTTTACTCATAGGATTGCCTGGCAGAACAGCATCACTTGAAAAGGAATATTACGATAATCTTGATAAAGAACACCTCAAGGAAATTTTGGAAAAAAATAATGGCCTTAAAATATTTGTAATGCATTCAGCTATATCAGAATTCAAGCCTGATTTTCTAAAGAACATGGCATCTATACCAATATCCTCCATACCCGGTGGGTTTGATTATTATGCAAACGGTCATGTTCATGTAAACAAAATATTTGATATAGGTTCAGGAAAAATGGCTTTTCCTGGACCGTTATTCTCATCCAGTTTTAAAGAATTGGAAGACAGTAACGGAAGCTTTCTAATCAATGCATATTCAGTAAAAATCACATGTGAAATAAAGAATCTGGATTTTTTTAATGTCAAAAAAATAAAAATAGATGCCAGTGATAAAAGTATAGAGTCTGTTGAGAATGAAATCGAACTACAATTGAAACAGGAGAATTTTTCAAATACACTGGTTCTTCTGGAAATTCGCGGTATATTGAAATCCGGAAAGCCTTCTGATTTAAATATTTCAAAAATAAAATCTCTTGCTTACGGAGCCGTTGCTTTCAAAGTAAACACAAACAGGCTAGAGACAAAAACCATGAAAGAAATAAAAGTTATAGCTGATAAAGAAAATATAGAGGATATTGTAATAAAAGAGCATGCTACAGGTTCTATAGAAAATGAAAAGCAGATAATCCTGAGCATGATGAAAGTTCTGAATACTGTTAAAAAGGATGGTGAAACAGTTTCAGCATTTGAAGACCGACTGATCAAGGATGCTAAAAAAGTGATAAACCTATGAGAATAGAATCCATAAAACTGAAAAATATAAGAAGTTATTTAGATGAAAAAATAGAATTTCAGGACGGAACGATTTTATTCTCCGGTGATATTGGTTCCGGGAAATCTACGGTTTTAATAGCACTGGAATTTGCACTCTTTGGATTAAACAGAAAAGACCTGACTGGCTCAAAAATGTTGAGGCACGGATGCGATGATGCTGAAGTATACCTGGATATGAAACTAAAAAGCGATAAAATTAAAATAAAAAGATCATTAAAAAGAGGGGAAAGCATTTCCCAGGCTTCTGGTAGCATAGAAATAAATGGTTATTATCATTCCTACTCAGCAACCGAGTTAAGCGCCAAAGTTCTTAGTTTATTAGGTTATCCGGAAGAAATTATCCAGAAGAAATTCCCTTTATTCAGATATACTGTATACACACCACAGGAGCATATGAAAGAAATAATGTCTGATAAATTCTCAGAAGAAAGACTGTCAATAATAAGGAAAATATTTGATATAGAAAAATATAATACAATAAAGACCAACACCGCCCTACTATTAAAGGAATTGCGTGCAGACAAGCGAGAACTCGAAGGATTCTCATCTGACCTTGAGGAAAAAAGCAGAGAACTTCAGAAACTCATTGATGAATCTGAAACAAAAAATAAATCCCTAACAACATTCTATAACAGACTTGAAACATTGCGTAATGAATTTGAAACCGAAAACCAGAAAAAAGCATCATTAAATGAATCGTATATATCATTACAGGAAAAAAAACAGAATCATGTAAAAAAGAAAACCGAGATTTCTAACTGCCACGACAGAACAGAACAAATCAACAAAACAATGGAAATTTACAGTAAAAAAATTTCTGACATAAATATAGAGCCGTGCGAAAAACCCGAAGAAATTGATTCAAATAGCCTGCTTGAACTAAGAAAACACCATGAAAAACTGTTTTCAGAGAAAATACAGTTATCTGATATGATTGCACGATTTAAAAATATACTTTCAAGGGGAGAGTGTTCAGTCTGCAGGCAAAAGGTTTTTGATTCCAGTTCTTATGCTGCTGCAATAGATTCTTACCAGAAAAATCTTGACAGAATTGTTGAAGAACTGAATTCGATAATAACACAAATCATTGCCAAGGAATTAACAATTAAAAAAAATCAGGAGAAAACTATCAGGTGGTTGCGATACCAGAACGATATGGAAATTCTGAAAAATTATAAAGATCAGGTCAACAAGTTGCAGGATGAATTCCGTATACAAAAGTACAAAGCAAGTGAAATTGAAAAGGAATTTATAATCCTGGAAAATGAATTAAATTCCCTGTCTTGCTTAGAAGTAGAAATAAAAAACCAAAACTTATTATATGAAGTGGCCAGAAAGAGTCTGATGACAGCAGAAACTGATTTTGCAAGAAAGGATCAGGAAGTAAAAGGAATTCAGAAACAAATCATTATCTTCAAACACGAAATAGAAAAAAAGAAAATGGCCCGGGAAAAAATTCAGAGAATTTTAATATATTCATCGTGGCTTGAAAATACCTTTTCAATGCTTATGGAAACAATAGAAAAATATCAACTAGAGAGCCTGCAGTCTGAGTTCAATGAAGTTTTCCAGAAATGGTTTTCTTTGCTTATTGAAGACCAGATGAGTGTAAGAATAGATGAACGGTTTTCACCTGTGATAGAACAGAATAATTATGAGACAGATTATGAAAATCTATCAGGCGGCGAAAAAACAGCAGTTTCATTATCCTACAGATTATCGCTCAATCAAATAATAAACAGTGAAATGAGCTCCATAAACACGAAAAATATACTGATATTAGACGAGCCTACTGACGGGTTCAGCAGCGAACAGCTGGATAAATTGCGGAATGTTCTAAATGAATTAAAGCTAAATCAGATAATTATCGTTTCTCATGATTCGAAAATAGACAGTTTTGTTGATCATGTGGTGCGCATATCAAAGGAAAATCATATATCGAGCGTTGTTGGACAATGATGGTAAAAATGAATTTGCTGCGATTGGAAAATATTGATAACTGAATCTGGTTTCTTCAACAAATTCAGGTCTTAATCATTTAAATATTTTCAGGACTTCACCATATTCCTTTTTCAATTCTTCATAAAATTTCTTCCAGTCAGGATCCCATTCCAGAAACAGGCGAATGATTTTTCTTTTTTCAGCAGCATATTTTATTTCTTGCATTGTTCCTTTTGAAATTCCGAAGACCCAGAATTCATCAGCAGCATCTATTAACCTTAAACAAAATTCCATGCATTTTTTCCTTCCTATGGGTCCATGTTCAAATCTTTTAAGAGGAAGAGCCTGAAAAGGATGCAATGGTCCAAAGCCCTGCTTTGTGACAAAGTCCATTATAGATTCTTTTTTATTTTCCAGGCGAGATGGCGTGGCGCAGAATATCAGCTTAGTCATAAACCCTTTTTGAATTTTATATTTAAAAATCAAATACTATGCAACTTTATCTTTTATTTTCCGTATTTTACAATTACTATCCGGCTTTCTCAATATAGCTTTTCAGCCTTTCAGTACATGAACGAAGTTTTTCCATATCTTGAGCATATGAAAACCGGATTTTTCCCGAAGCGCCAAAATCAGCAGCAGGTACTGTTGCTATTTTACATTCTTCTAAAATTTTTATTGTAGCTTTTTTATCGTCTCTATCAATTAATCCACAGTCAGCCAGAACATAAAATGCGCCTTTTGGCATTTTGCATTTTAATCCGATTTTATTCAATTCAGGGATCAGGAAATCCTTCCTCTTTCTGAATGTTTCAACCATCTGCTTTACGTGTTCCTGTGATCCTGTTAGTGCAGCCAATGCTCCATACTGTGCAATTGAACAGGCATTGGAAGTTGCATGGCTTTGCATGGAACTGACTGCTTTTGCAATTTCTTTTGGAGCAAGTAAAAATCCTATTCTAAGACCTGTCATTGCATAGGTTTTTGAAACACCGTTGATTACGATGCTTCTGTTTTTATAATCTTTATAAAGAGGGAAATGTTTTCCTTCAAATACGAAATACTCATAAATCTCATCAAAAATAACCATGCCGTCAAAAAATTTATAACAGGCTGCAATTTGGTTTTCTGTATAAACTTCGCCGCTTGGGTTGTTCGGCGTGTTTATGATAATAGCCTTTGTTTTTTTATTAACATGTTCAGGAACATTTTCAATACTGCAAAAAACAGGCACCCCACCAGAAAGTTTCACAATATCTGCATAGCTTGTCCAGTAAGGACTTGGAATAATAACTTCATCACCATTATTTATAATACTCTGAAAGGTAGCATATAATGCAAATTTTGCACCGGGTGTTATTAAAATTTCATCTGAGCTGTACTGATTATTGTATTTCAATGCAACAGCATTCTGTAAATCAGAAATACCCGGGACAGGTGTATATCGGGTTTTATTGTTTTTTACAGCATTGATCATTGCTTGTTTTATATGGTCAGCAACGGGTGTATCAGGCTCGCCTACATCCAGTCTTAAAACATTTTCACCATTTTTAATCATCCTGACAGCTTTTGCAGCTATTTCAAACACAGGAGAAGGCTTAACTATCTTCAGGCGTTCAGATATCATGAATTTATGATAAACTCGTGTTTATTTAAAATTTTAAAGTTAATTAAGAAAATCAAAATATTTTCATATTTTAAAATAAAAGGTGCAGACAAATGCCATATAAAGGAATATTTGCGACACTGGAAAAAATTTCTTTTCCTGTAACTAAGGAAGAATTAAGAGAGATGTGCATATCCACTGCGCATAAAACTGAGTTTGATAACTATAACTTCTCTAGTACTGTCAGAAACAGAAGTGCAGCATTAACGCTGGTGAATGGCACTGATAAAACAAAATTAAACGATGCCCAACAGCGGATTCTTCGCGAATTACCCGAAACAATAGAAAAAGTCAAAACATACATAACTCATATACCCGTAGGAAAAATAGAACAGATAATGGGAAAAAATGATAAATATGCTCCATTATGCACGCTTTACATGTCTCTCTACAACAGATTCTTTGCAAGAATACCATATGTCTGGATGCATACATTATATAAAACCATTGAAAGTTCAGCTAAAAGTGCACATTTTAAAATTCTGAATATTCCTGAATGGCCTGAAACAGAACGACAAATTCTGGTTTTTCCTGAAGATGGTATGAGCATTATACTGGGAAGTGATTATTTTGGCGAGGTAAAAAAAGGATTTCTCCGCTTAGCAATGTATAATGCCAAAAAAAATGATATGCTCGGACTGCATGCCGGTATAAAAACAGCAAATGTCCGTGTTGGGAACAATGTTAAAAAATACGTACTTGTATTTTTCGGTAACAGCGGGACAGGCAAGACAACGCATTCATGCCATAATCATTATTTGCATGAAAATGGCGAGTCAATTGGAGTTGTACAGGATGATGTTATTTTTCTTGATAAAAATGGCTCAACACTGGGAACTGAAACCGGGTTTTACATAAAGACAGAAGGACTGAATCTTCAAACACAGCCACTGTTATATAAAGCAGCTCTTAAATCGCATGCTATATTTGAAAATGTTTTAGTTAAGCGAAATTCAGCAGTAGATTTTGAAAATGATATTCTTACTGGAAACGGCAGGTCAGTTATACGCAGAGATGATCTGGAACTTATTTCAGACAGCATTAATACAGAAAGCCTGGATAAAATTGACAGCATGTTCATTTTCTTCATTACCCGGCGCCATACAATTCTTCCCATAGCATCAAAACTAACACCAGAACAGGGTGCTGCTGCATTCATGCTTGGCGAGTCTATTGAGACATCAGCAGGTGATCCCCGAAAAGCCGGCGAATCAATCAGAATTGTCGGAACAAATCCGTTTATTATCGGCGATCCTGTTCAGGAAGGAAACTGGTTTTATGATTTTTTAAAGGCAAATGAAGAAAAGGTGCAATGCTATATTTTAAACACAGGCGGTGTCGGAGAAATTATTGAAAAAACAGAATTCAGCAGAAAAGTCATACAACCTGTTTTACGCGCTACAATACCAGACATGTCAAATACAATACGTGCTATCCTGAAAGATATTGTTGTATGGGTAGAAGACACTGACTTTGGCTGCAAAGTTCCTGTAAGCATTCCTAATGTGGATCTGGAAAAGTTCAGGCTTGACAGATTTTACAGCATAGAGCAAGTCCATGAGTTTATTCAGGCACTCAAGAAAGAGCGGCTGGATTATATTTCAAAGTTCAGAGGCTTAAACCCCGCAATTGTTGGAGCTGTGTGAAGATATTTAAGTTTTTCCTTCAAAGAATATCTTCATGTTCTCTTAATAGATAATGTAACTGTTGCGATAATTAATAAAGAACCCTATGTTTTGAGCTGTAAAGTAAACGTCACCTAAAAAGGAGATTATCTGGTCTGTACCCAACGAAAACCAATAATTTATAAAGAATCTATAAATTAAATATAGTATGAACAAAGTTTTGACTATTGGAATAGTATTGCTTATTGTCGGTATTGTAACAGCCACCGGAGTGTTATTTCTTTTTCCATATCAGCCAGATCAACCACCTCAAGCAGATGATACTGGTTCAACACAACAAGGAGTTCAAGAAGTTGTAAATGCCAATAATCAATTTGCTTTTGAACTTTTTTCAGAATTTCAGGAAGACCCCAAATACAAAGATGGCAACATCTTCTTTTCCCCATACAGCATATCAGTCGCTTTAACTATGACTTATGAAGGTGCAAGAGGACAAACAGCAGAAGAAATGCAATCAGTTTTCCATATCCCTAGAGATACCAATTTAAGAAGACCAAATTTCGCCGCAATCTATAACGACATCAATAAGAAAGACAAATCTTACAAATTAAGTACGGGTAATGCTTTGTGGGCACAGCAGGATTATAAATTCTTAGGGGAATATCTTTCTACTGTAGAAAAATATTATGGTGGGAAAGCAGCAAATGTTGATTTTCTGAGGGAAAGAGAAAAGTCACGACAAACGATTAATACTTTTATCGAAGAACAAACAAATAATAAAATCAAAGATTTAATTCCTGAAGGAGTTATTGATGATCGCACTAGACTAGTACTGACAAATGCTATTTATTTCAAAGGAACGTGGGTTTTGCAATTTGATCCAAAAGATACTAGAGACGAGGATTTCACAACAAATGCTAAGCAAACTGTAAAAGTTCCTATGATGAGCTTAACGGGTGACGATGCAGAATTCGCATATGCAGGAACTGATGAAATACAAATACTTGAAATGCCTTATGATGGTGAAGATTTATCCATGTTAATAATCCTTCCAAAAGAAAATAATTTGGGAAGTATAGAATCTCTTAGTTCTGAAAAATTATCTGAATGGAGAAATATGCTTAATAAACAAAGAGTGAACATCTATGTTCCAAAATTCAAATTTGAAACAAAATATTTTATGGTCGAAACTTTGAGCAATATGGGTATGCCTATTGCTTTTACAAATGCAGCTGATTTTTCTGGTATGGATGGTACAAAGAATCTTTTATTCCAAGATGTAATCCATCAAGCATTCGTTGAAGTGAATGAGGAAGGAACTGAAGCAGCTGCTGCAACTGCTGTTGTTATCATTGAAATTACTTCTGTACCAATGATTCCAACATTTAGAGCAGATCATCCATTCATATTCATAATTCAGGAAAAAGAAACCGGAAACATTTTGTTTTTAGGAAGAGTCGCTGACCCAAGAGGATAAACAGCAAACCCAATTTTTTAAGCTTTCGGACGCCATTCTTTATACGTGGGAAACCACATTTATAAATCGAAAGGAATCTAATCAAATAGGTTTTACAAAGTTCTCATTTATACAAGCTGCATTCTGATTACCCGAAAATCTTAATGTGTTCGCTTATTCTCAAAAGCTGGTTGTATTTTTCAGTGCGCTCTCCGCGGCACGGTGCACCTGCTTTTATCTGGCCGCATCCCAGACCAACTGCCAAATCTGCTATGAATGAATCGCTAGTATCGCCAGAGCGATGAGAAACTATGACGCGCCAGTTATTTTTCATTGCTAATTTTGCAGCTTCTATTGTTTCTGTTAGAGTCCCGATCTGGTTTGCCTTTAGCAGCAAACAGTTGCACGCTTTTTTATTCAGAGCTTCCTGAATTCTTTTAACGTTTGTGGAAAGCAGATCATCTCCAACAACCTGAATTGGAATTTCCTGGGTTATTTTTGAAAATCCATTCCAGTCATCTTCATCAAACGGGTCCTCAATAGATATTATACCGTAATCCTGAACAAGCTTCCTGTAAAATTCCAGCAGCTGATCAGAAGAATATATTTTTCTGTCCAAGAAATACTTTTCATGATAAAATGAAGAAGCTGCTGCATCCATTGCAATAAAAACTTTTCCGGAATAGCCGGATGAATTTATGGCTTTTTGTATTAATTGCAGGGCTTCTTCAGTATTCTGCAGAGGCGGCACAAAACCGCCTTCATACCCTACGTTTATAGCAAAGTTTCCATATCGAGCTAAAATTATTTTTTTCAAATCCGAATATATTTCAGTACCTGCTCTCAGGGCTCTTGAAAATGTCTGAAAATTTTTAGGAACTATGAGAAATTCCTGAATACTCAGCTCAGAGCCAGCATGCATTCCTCCGTTGATTATATTCATATAAGGAACAGGTAGTGTAAATTTTTTGTTTCCCGACAAAGTCCCTATATATTCGTAGAGTTTTAGTTTTGATTCAGCAGCTCCTGCTCTGGCAGCAGCTAAACTAACAGCAAGAATGGCATTAGCACCTAATTTGGATTTATTTTCTGTGCCATCCATGGCAATCAGTGCGTTATCAATTCCTTTCTGGTTTGTTACATCCATTCCTGTTATCTTATGCGAAATTTTTTCCATATTTTTAACAGCTAATTTGACACCTTTGCCGCTATACCGGGATTTGTTATCTCTCAATTCAAAAGCTTCGTGTATACCAGATGATGTTCCTGACGGCACATCAGCTGTATAAGAACCAGAGTTAGTAAAAATTTCAGCTTCTATTGTCGGAATTCCGCGACTATCCAGAATCTCACGTGCAATGACATAACGAATGCTTGACATATATAATTAATTATTAGAGTGTCTATATATAGAATATAATTACAGAATACAAACTTCATTATTTTATGATATCATATTTCTGTAATATGCAACTGTTCTCCGCGAGATATCAAACCCAAATTTTTGTTCAAGAATATCTCTCAATTTTCTATCCGATACTTTCCATTTTCCATTTTCATAGCATTGCGGATCCTGCTGAAGATATTTCAGGGCGTTTGTTCTAAGAAAGTTCTTGTCAGGAGTTAATTCTTCGGCGAATATTATTTTTCCATCCGGCAGCTGAATAGTTAAATTATTCATCAGCCGCGAAACTGTTGAATTTGAATAATCGATATTATCACCAATATCGTGTTGTGTTATATACTGCAAATCAATCAGAGCATTGGTTTCCAAATATCTATGCTGCTTCTCACATAAATATTGGACAATATGTAATTGCTGTTCAACGATCCATTCTCTTTCCTTTCTGAAACGTTTTGTGAATATTTTGCCTGGCGGAGGTCTATCTTTGCCACCTGTTCTTTTATATTGGGAAAGTAAAGTATCAAGCCTCCTGTTCAGTTCTGAATTATATTCAGCTGAGTAATGATTTCCGGGTTCTTCTCTTACAAAAATCTGAGGTTCAGACAAATAAACTGATGCAGGAATTCTGCCTTTCAATGCTCTGCACCTTTTTACAAATTCAGGATTGTTATAATAATTGGCTCTTGCATCAGCAGGATGCATATCCTGATAGAATGGGTCAGCGTCATAAAAATCTTCTATGCTGTCCAGATTTTGTTCAAGCAAAGCTTCAAGCTCAAAAGGAGATAGCCCAATGAGAGGTGTTGCTATTCTCGGCTGCAATGGTGATACTGGTACATTCACTGCTACTTGTATAGATGGTCCAAACATAAAATCCCTTCACTATTTCCATTGAATGTATGAAATCAGTCCTCTTATAGCTAAAGGAAATCCTAATGGTGAGAAATCTCTCTGCTCATACGTTCTTTTTATTTCTCTTACTCTTGGCTCGAAATACGTTCTTAATTGATCTCCTTTAGGCAACTCTAAATAGAAAGCCATACATCTTGTTACATTTTCAATTATTTCCTCTGCTCTTTGTTCAAGAGCTGCTGTATCTTCTAAATCCAAAGACTCAAGATAACCTCTTAATTCAGAATAGCTTTTCACATTTTCTATTTTCAATTCCCCACCTGGCTATAAACTAGTTCTATAAAACTACGTTAAAGTAGTTAGTGTGAAAGTTTATAAAGCTTTATGTGTTGTAGAATTTAAGATTATTAATGTCAGAGGAAGTTAAGAAATGGTTGAAGAAGGCAGAGAAAGATCTATTAGCTGCGAAAATAAACCTGCAACAGGAATTATACGACGTTTCTTCTTTTCTTTCTCATCAGGCAGCTGAAAAGGCACTGAAAGCTCTGTATATTTTGAAATTTAAACGGTTGTGGAAAACCCATGATCTAGTCGGGCTTTTAGTTAAACTAAATAGCGAAGAAGATTTATTGGAAATATGTGATGAATTAAACAGGCATTATATAGATACAAGATATCCGTCGGAGGCAGAGTATACAGAAACCGTTGCTGAAGATGCTATTAAAAATTCCAAGAAGGTGGTAGAATGGGTAAAGAAGAAATTAGAAAAAAATTAATTGTAAAACTGAAGAAATTCAAAAAAAGTATAGGATCTCAATATATGATACTTTTTGGTTCATATGCCAGGGGGGATTTTAATAAAGTGAGTGATGTGGATATAATAATTGTTGACAAAAAGTTTCAAAGGAAGGATGTTTTTAAAAGAAGCAAAGGATTATGGATAGAGTGGCATGTGAAACATAAAATCGGATATCCTGTTGATTTTATTTGTTATACACCAGATGAGTTCAACAGGCTAAAACATGAGGTTTCAATTGTAAGCGAGGCTTTGAGGGAAGGAATTGAAATATAAATGTTCCGTGTTTTCTATAATTATTAATGCCTTGAGCTGATAAGTATTATTATGCCAGATTCTATAATCATAAATCCAGGTATACTTGAGGATACATATTTACCGAGGCTGGTTCCCTATCGTGAGGAACAACAAAAATATTTGGCAGAGTGCGTAAATCCTCTATTGAGCGGAATATATGGAAAAAATGTTTTAATGCACGGCTCTTCTGGAATAGGAAAAACAGCATGCATTCGCTTTTTATTCCGGCAGCTTCAGGAAGAAAGTGATAATGTCAGAACAATATATATAAACTGCTGGAAGCAGGACACAAGCAATAAAATAATAACAAGCTTGGCAAAAGAATCTGGCATAACTTTTATAGAAAGAAAAAATATGGATGAACTCTTTACTTTGTATATTCGCGGATTAAAAAAGCCGGTTGTTGTAGCACTGGATGAGATAGACAAAGCAAAAGACATGGATTTTTTATACAGGTTTATGGAAGATATAAAGTTCAAAACGATTTTTATGATAACAAACATTTCAGGCTGGATTTCTTCTCTTGATGCCCGAATCTACTCACGATTGCATGCAGAGCGCGTAGAGTTTAAGCCGTATAACCTTGATGAAACAAGAGGCATTCTGAAGGAGAGGATACGGTATTCTTTCGTTCCGGGATCATGGAACAAAAATGCATTTGAAAAAGTCGTGATGAAAACATTCAACAGACATGACATAAGATTTGGCCTTCATCTTTTAAAATCATCCGGGCAGAACGCTGATGAAAAAAACTCAAAACAGGTTTTGGATGAGCATGTTGATTCAGTGCTGGAGAAATCGTGTTTTTAAAGTTTCAGACTGAAGAAGTAATTATGATAATGCAATTAACAGCAATTTTTAAAGAGGAAAAAGAAGGCGGATACTCTGCTTACTGTTCTGAGTTAGGCGTAGCTAGCCAAGGCGAGACAGTAGAAGAAGCAAAGAAAAATTTAATAGAAGCGTGCGAATTATATATTGAGAGTGCAAAAGAACTTGGCATGATCAAGGACATAAAAGAAGAATTATCAACAAATAGCGTTTTAAATGGCGTCATAAGTGTGAGTGTATGAGCAAACTTCCTGTCGTGTCTGATAGTGAGATGATTAAGTTCTTATCCAAAAATGGCTTCAGCGTTTTAAGACAAAGAGGAAGTCATGTATCACTTTATAAAAAAATTAATGGCAAATCACTGCTGGTTATTGTTCCAATGAAAAATGAAATCAAGAAAGGGACAATGTTAAGTATTTTAAAGCAGTCAAATATTTCCAGAGAAAAATTTTTAAAATACTTTGGCTAATAAATTTGATGCATGTGGGTGTTTTGGAATGAGATACCAAATAATAGGAACCATTGCACTGGTGCACGATGAAAAAGATATTAAGGAAATTCTGAAACGGCACAATAAAATTACTTCAATAGCTGTGTTAAAGAGAATAAAGGGAGCATACAGGGAGCCGGAAGTTGAGATTGTATGGGGTAGTAAAAACCTGGAAACAATTCATAAAGAAAACGAAGTTTTATATAAATTAGATGCCGGGAAAATAATGTTTTCAAAAGGCAATATGTTTGAGCGACACCGCATCATTCCTAAAAAAAGTGAAACTGTGTTAGATATGTTCGCAGGCATTGGATATTTTACGCTACCTATAGCCAAAAAGGTGAAAAAAGTTTATGCAGTTGAAAAAAACCCGCTGGCATTTAAATATCTGAAGGAGAATATTGAGCTGAATAAACTAAATAATGTCGTTGCAATCAATGATGACTGCAGAAACACGGAGCTGAATGAAAAAGTTGACCGTGTTCTGATGGGATTTTTCAGTGAAAATGAAAATACCCAAGTCTTTCTGCCGAAAGCCTTTTCCTGCATAAAAAGCAGAGCCTGGATTCATTATCACAATGCATATAGGGAATATGATCTAAATAATCCAGAAAAGGAATTGCAAGAAGAAGCTGAACTTCATGGGTTCAGAATATTGAAGATAAAAAAGCGAAAGGTCAAGAGCATTGCACCAAAAACGTGGCACGTTATTACGGATACACTAGTATTGAGACAAATTAATTATAAGGCATAAAAATTAATTTGTCAGATCGCTAGCTCCTGTATCTAATGCCATTGATTTTGTCGTTTTTATATCATTTGTACATATTTCGACGTCCAGGACTATTACTGCAGATTCTTTATCAATTCTAAATTTCCCCATAAAATGCCACCGCATAACCCTTCCTCGGTATTTGCCCTGCAAATACTGTATATGTATGTACTTTAACTTTTTTCATTTTTTTGTATATGTCATCTCTGTTTCTGCTGTGTGCTATCAGTATTAATCGTGTGTTATACAACATCAGATATATGGATGGATATAAGCTTTTGAATGTGATGTTCAGAAAGCGAGGCTTTCTGACATGCCAAAGAACCTTTGGTTCTTTGAGCAAATACATACCATGGGCTTTAGCCCGTGGTATTTGATTTTTATGCAGATTCACGAACATTATCAGAAAATAAAGCCGATTATAGATATCAGGCTGGAAGAATTCAGAAATATACTATGGCGTGAGGATGTTTTGTTTAAAGAGCTGGCGTTTTGCTTATGCACTCCGCAGTCCAAAGCCCGTGTCTGTGACAGAGCAATTTCAAAAATGGGAAATAATATATTTTCATACAGCCGAGACGAAATACTAAAAAATCTTTCAGGTGTCCGTTTTCCTTCTAACAAAGCAGGTTACATTATTGAAGCCAGAAAAAATCTGAAAAACCTGTTGAAATTGAAAAATATGAATAGCTATGATGCAAGAGAGTGGTTGGTTAAAAATGTCAAAGGTCTGGGATACAAAGAAGCTTCGCATTTTTTGAGAAATATTGGATTAGGCAAAGATTTAACAATTTTAGACAGGCATATACTGAAAAACCTGAAGCTGAATAATGTAATCGATGATATACCCGTGTCACTGACGCCGAAGAAGTACAAGGAAATTGAACAGAAAATGCTGCAGTTCTCAGAGAGAAATGGAATACCATTGGATGCATTAGACCTGGTTTTCTGGAGCATGGAAACCGGAGAGGTTTTTAAGTAATAATTCAGTTTAAGGAGTGTAAAAAGGTTGTTTTTTTGAGAACAAAATCATTATACTACATTTTTTGGTTCCCCTCATTTGATAGGGGGAACAAAAAAATGGCTCAGCCATTGGATCATTTCTAAAATGACGAAGTTAAGAATTACGGTAAAGATTGTCCCATTGTTGTTTTTGAATCGTCGGGATGAATTATGGTAACTGGCTGTGAATCCTTAAGTATATAGCCATCTTTCTTGAATTGCTCAAAAGCTTCTTCAGTAATACTCACATACGAAGGATGATCCATAGAACTAAAAACATGTTCCAATTCTTCATTCAGGTCATCCGAACACACAGGATGAGTAAGATAACCCCTTTTAACATAAACAGGTGAATCTGATTCAAATTCCTCCTTTGGTATAACCTAAAGGTGGTAGAAAATTATTTAAAGATATATTTTCAAAGTATAAATTCGTCTTCTTCTAATTTAAATCATATATGGGCAAAATCAATCGCGTTGTTTTTGACAGCATAGCCAAGAAAGATTTAGAGGATCTTAGTGTCAAAGATGTAAACGAGCTGGAAAATATAATGGATATTGTAATTTTTGATATGACTAATAAAGTATGCCAAGATCGACTGTTTATTCTCAATGTGCTTCTGGATATACAAATGGATGAAAAAAAACTGTTAGATGAGTATAAAAAAACCTATAAATACAGGCTTTCACCCAAAAAACTTAAAGCTCATCTGGATGTTTTGATTCAGATGAATCTGATTGAAAAGAACAATGAAATCTATAACATACCAAAACAAAAAATGGCATTGGCTGACGCTATACTATGGGTTGCTGACAATATAATAGAAGAGGCAGAGCAAATTGAGCAGCGGTTAGGCAGCTTAGTGGACAAATTCAAGAATAATAAAAAACTAGAGACTATTTTTAATGAATTCGTTGAATCCTATTCGAAGAAAGATATTGAAAATGCCCTGAAATATATCAATGATGCAATTAAATTATCGCCGGATGAAGCTTTTTTCTATCATGCCCGTGCCAAGTGCCTGTTTGACAAAAATGATCAAAAAAATGCAATGGAAGATATTGACAGGGCAATTAAACTCAATCCAGAAGAATATGTATTTTGGTTTGACAAAGGCAATTTTCTTTACATAATGAATAAATTAGAGGATGCAAAAAAAAGCTTTGAAAAGGCCAATGATATTTCACCAAAAAACGTAGAAATTCTTTGTATGCTTGCCATGGTCAACAGTTTCCTGAGTGACAAGAAAAAAGCAGATGAATACATATCGCTGGCTGTCAAAATAAATCCTGAAAAAGCTGCGAAATCCATGAAAATGATAGCTGAAAGCATGGTCGGGCATCACGAAGATGAAGAAGTTTTTTATGCAGGATAGACACCCTTTTCAAGAATAGTGTCTGTAAAATTTATTTTTCTATACCTATGAAAAGTCTGATGACAAGTGAAACTTGTCTTAGTTTTTCAGAAACGAATCATAAGACGCATAAACCAAAAGATGCAAACGTTGAAAGACGAGCGAAGCTCGTCAAGGTACGCTGCATCATGCGTTTCGATGTGTCAAGTTTTTTGCTTCTGAAAACGTTAACGGAAACGATATTATTATCATCTTTCATTTCTTGAAAAAGGCTTCACTGAGTTAGATAATACTTTTCCCAAGGATTTTTCATAGACACAGATTTCATTTCTTGAAAACACAGATTTCATTTCTTGAAAAAGGCTTCTCTGAGTTAGATAATACTTTTCCCAAGGATTTTTCATAGACACAGATTTCATTTCTTGAAAAAGGCTTCTTCAATCTTTCAGAATAAACCTGTCAAGCTTGCTTTTAGCTTTTTCTCTTTCGCGCTGGTGATGTTTGAGGAAATCGCATATTTTTTCAATCAAAATATGCTTTAATTCCCCTGTCAGCAATTCACCTGATTTGTATTTGTTATAAATTTCCTGCAGCTTTTTGTCATTGGGTTCCATGCCATATTTCAGTATCTGAAAAGATACATCAACATCAGGATTCCCGCCTTTTTTGCGGTGTTCTTTCATGCTTGGCTGGCCTCCTGAGAACGCGTATTTTTTAATTTTTGCCTCAGCTTCTTCTGGTGTATCTGTAAGTGCAATGTATGAATTAGGGTCTGATGACGACATCTTGCCACTTTTCAGGCCTGGCATAAACATGTGATATGTAGAGCTCAACTGAATGAAATTATATATTTTAATGCGTTGGGATATATCACGGGCTAACCTTATATGAGCGTCCTGGTCTATTCCAACAGGAACCACTGTCGGAACAGGAGATTCGAATTCAGGCAGTTGCAGATGAAGCATATCAGCTGCCTGCAATAAAGATGCAGACATTTTTCCAGGCGTGATTTCTCCATAAACAGCTTTGAATTCATTAAATGTTGCATGACCTGCCAACATACCGGCAAGGCTGTAATAAGCATTTGATTTTTTTCCGTTTTTTGATCTTTCTGACTGAAAATAAAAATCGCATTTTTTAATATCCAGGCCAAGTGCAATATAGTTAGTCAAATATTCATCAATCGCTGTTTTTCTCAGCTTTTCCATGTCATGAGTTCTTGAGTTATATGCTTCTATATCAGCAACAGTAATGTAAACTTTAGCACCAAGTTTCTGGTAAAATATTATCTGTTCTGCAACCAACTTGTGGCCGAAATGAAATTTTCCAGAAGGCATCAGCCCGGTCATCATTGAAAAAGGCTTCTTTTTGCGAAATGCTTCTGCGATTCTTTCAAAGTCCCTGTGTGCAAATATAATGTTTCTTCTGAACAATACAGATTCTGAAAATTCTTTTGGAAGAATATCAATGTTAATGGGCTTTAATCCAAATTCCTTAATCAGCTTTTCATAGTCAATATGGCCACTGACTTCCCACGGCGTGACTTTCATTTCCCTTATTTTGTCCATAGTTATAGCTTTTTTTCGCATGTTTTTAAAACACTATAGTGAAAGTATTATATGGATAATTATCTGTCAGGTGATACTCTGAAAAAATACTATGTTACTACGCCGATATATTATGTAAATGATGTGCCGCATATAGGTCATGCTTTTACATCACTTTTTGCTGATGTGATGGCGCGTTGGCACAGGCTGAATAACGAAGATGTTTTTTTCTTAACAGGCACTGATGAACATGGAAAAAAAATAGAAAAGGCTGCTGCCAAATCTGGAAAAAACCCGAAAGATTTTGTTGACCAGATGTCAGAATCGTTTAAGCAATTATGTAAAACACTGAATATTTCCAATGATTGTTTTATCAGAACAACTGATTCCAGACATAAAAAAATTGTGAAAGATATAATACAGCAGGTTGCAAAATCAGGTGATATATACAAAGGTGTGTATAGTGGCTGGTACTGTGTTCCTGATGAAACATACTGGATTGAATCACAGCTTGTAGATGGTAAATGCCCGTCCTGTAGCCGTGTAGTTGAAAAAATAAGTGAAGAGTCGTATTTTTTTAAGCTTAGTAATTATCAGGATAAATTACTGAAGTTTTACAAAGAGCATCCGGAATTTATCCAGCCTGAAAACAGAAAGCAGGAAATTATTAACAGAGTGCAGCAGGGTTTGCATGACCTGAGCATTACACGATCGACATTTAACTGGGGTATTGAATTTCCGCTGGATAAAAAACATGTTGTATATGTCTGGTTTGATGCTCTACTAAGTTATGTATCAGCATTCTCAAGTGAAAAGAACAGGCAAAAACATTGGCCGCCTGATCTGCAGGTAATGGCTAAGGAAATTTTGTGGTTCCATTCTGTTATATGGCCGGCTATGCTTATGTCAATGAAAAAAAAATTGCCTGAAGCAATTTTTGCTCATGGCTGGCTGACTGTTGATGGCAGAAAAATGAGCAAAAGTGTTGGAAATGTTGTTGACCCGTTTGAGATGGCTGAAAAATATAGTGCTGATGCGATTAGGTTTTTTTTATTTCGTGATATCTCACTGGAAGATGATGGGGATTTTTCAGAGAAGCATCTTGTTGAACGAGTGAATACCGAACTAATTGATAACTATTGCAATCTGTTTTATCGCATAACCAGTTTTATTGTACGGAATTACCAGGGCATTCCAACTCCAAGCAAGTTCAGTAAGAATGAAAACGAACTGATACGAAACCTGAACAAAACAGCAAGTGCTGTTGAAAATCACTTTAAAACAAACCGGCCTGATAAAGCCTTAACTGATGTGCTAAAACTTTCATCTGAACTGAATAAGTATTTTCAGGAACTGAAACCATGGGAAGATCCAAATACAGCAAAAGCTAAAACAGGATTATATGTTGCTGCAAATGTTCTTAATTCAATAACGCACATGCTCCTGCCTTTTGCTCCGGTTACACTACAAAGAGCGCAGAAGATACTGAATGCTAAAATGAACTGGAAGGATATCACAACATTTGAATTGGAGCCAAAACAAAAAATTTCAGCTAAAATTTTAATGGAAAAACTTGAATTTAAAGAAATAATAGTGCCAAAGCTGATTGCTGGAAATATAAAATCTGTTTCTGAGCATCCAAATGCAGACAAGCTTTATGTTTTGGAGGTTGATATTGGTGCTGAATCCAGGCAAATAGTTGCAGCTCTTAAATCATACTATACACCCGGACAGCTTAAAAACAGAACAGTTATTGTTGTTGCAAATCTCGAACCGAGCATAATACGCAGTGTTGAAAGCCAGGGAATGTTGCTTGCATGTGAAAACGGAGTTTTGCTGGAGACAAAAGCCATTGTTGGAACAAAAGGATCAGACTGTATGAAAAAAATAAATTACAAAAAGTTTTCAGAGTTTAATTTGCGGGTTGAAAAGGGCAAGTTGACGTTAGATGGCAAGCTTGTTATGTTTGGAAATCAACAGGCTTACCCAGAGCGTAAAGTAGTTGATGGGACAAGAGTGATGTAATATACAGTTAGCAGGTTCAAAATTTATTAAAGAAAAAGGATGTAATAACAAATTTATATAGTAACTCCAGACAATTTATAGTATGGAAAATTGGCAGAATGTATTAGCCAAAGAAAGGGCAAAGTCAGGACATTTCCGGTTTATGGTTATTTTCACTATAATTGCCCTTGTTGTATGTGCTGGTATTCTTTATGTATATACAGTAAAGCCTGCTATGGCTGAAGATTATTGTATGAGCCTGCTGAATTCCCATGATAGTGAAGTACAGACAGTTAAATTAACTGGTTCTGTTATTGAAGACAGGGATGTGAAATACGGTGAAGTTTTTCATCAGGAGCTTCAGACGAAAAAAGTTGTGAATTTACTTGCGGATGATGGCAAAGCTGTTGACTGCCAGCTTTCAGTCATAAGTTCAAAGCCTTCTGTAATTTCTCCAAGCTATTCTTATAAATGTACTCGGGGAATGTTTTTCTTTGAAACCCGGGAGACAATGGAGTATTATTTTATTGCATATCAGATTTATTATGACAGCGGCATTTACATTACAAGGTACCACTACATTTCAAAGCAGCAGCCTGTTTTATTTAAAGCTGTACAAAATGAAATTCAGGATATAATTTCACAGGGAGAGTGTGTTAAGAGTGCATAAGATTTTTACAGTTTTAACATCGATTGCAGTTGCAATAGTTTTTGTAGCTGGGCTTGGATTAGCACAGGATGAGAATGATGGAATAAATAGATACGAACCATATGGATTAGAAGATTATATTCCAGTTCCGAGCCCTGAACACGCTGTATCTGCAATGCCACAGACTGAAAACAATGACTGCGCAGGGCTTTGCAAGTCAAAAGCAGGTCCGGGGTGGACTGGAATGTGCTCACAGGTATCAAATCCTTTAACACAGTACGACTCAAAATACTTCAGGCCTTACAGTTCTCTTTGCAAAGGCGGTGATTGCTCTGATCCGTGCGGGCCAACTATATCCAGAAACGGCGAATGTACCTGCGTGTATGATCAAAATCCATGCGATGCAATATGTAAAGGCAATGTTCGTGATCCACGAACTTTGAGAGAACTATCTTATATAGGCGGTACATGCTCACCAAAATGTTCAGATTACTGGATGCAGGACGGTACAGAAGATTTTTTTGAAGATTTGCTGAATTCAGATATAGCTTCACTTGGCTTTACTACAATGCCTGTTGGCTATGGCTATGATTATGGCTGTTTTTCAGGAGCTGCTGCAGGTATGCCTTATTATTCCCAGTATTCACAGCCGCGAAATTATCAGTCGTCCAATGAATGGGCATGCTGTTGCGTTGGCAGTAATTTAGGAAGTCAGTCAGCTTTTGGTTCTGTTACAATTGCTTCATGCAATAAAGTGAAAGATAAATATTTAGTATCTGCAAACTTTTTATGGGGTGGTGAGCGTGCTACAGCACTGGTAGTTGAAACACCCGGCGGCCAGCCGGCAATTTTCAGCAAAAGCATGAACAAAAACACCCAGACTGACACATTTTTTTATACATTCGATTCGAGATTAAAACTGCTTAATGGCAGAGTTACATTAAAATATTATATTTTAGGTGAAAATTCATATTTCAATGCTCCAAGATTTAGCCCGGTTCAATCATACAAATATCTTGGCAGCGGCTATACTCTGGTTTCAGGCAGTAAATCAGTTGAATGTACAGATGTTGTAAATGCATTTGACAGGCCAACATTACAAAATGCAATAGCTGGAAATGATATAGAAGAATTATATGTTCCATTATCAATTCAGCAGGCAATGGAAGAAGAAGGAACACCAGAGTCGCCATTCGAAAGAGTTGTATGCTTTGGAGATGAACTTCCAGCTGAAGAAATACAAGCTAAAATTCAGACACTTACATCAAATCCTAATGCAAATGTTGGTGGAGTTGAGGCAATGAGCATTGTAGATGATATTGACTATTCAGGTACTGGAGAAAAATATGAGGTCAGCGCGTGCATTATTCTGCTAAATGAAGAAAAGCACGTTTATGGCGCAGAAATAACGCCGTATTATACAAACAGATAGAAGAGGCACAAATATGAGAAAATTATTTTTTGCCATTGGTGTATTACTGGTTTTAATTACTATACCTGCTGTTTATGCGGCAGTATGTACTGACAACGATGGCGGAAGAAATTATTTTGTAAGAGGAACCACGACAGATGATGATTCCAGTTATACAGATTATTGCGATGAGGATGCTAAAACACTTTCTGAATATCTTTGCAGTGATAAAAATATTGCTTATGAAGGATTCTATACCTGCCGTTTTGGCTGTGTTAATGGTTTATGCAATAAACAAAATGGAGAATATTTTGGATGCATTGATACTGATGGTGGTTATAATACTTTTGAAAAAGGAACTGTGACAAGTGCTGGGGGTGTCACTTACAATGATTATTGTGATACTTATTATAAGAGTAAAATTAATGAATATATGTGTGTAGATTATGGTAGTGTTTACACATCGCCATATACTTGTCCATATGGATGCAACAATGATGCATGTAACACTTCGCCGCCGACAACTACTACAACGACAACTACCACAACAACCACAACGTCGACCACGACAACTTCAACAACCTCTACTACAACCACATCAACAACCACGACAACTTCAACAACCTCTACTACAACTACGACAACAACCACATCAACAACTTCTACTACAACTACGACAACAACCACATCAACAATCACAACAAGTACAACGACAATAATACCAGGTATACCTATAAATGATGCAGTCCTGATAAATAAATTATTAAATTCAATATCACCGGGTGATTTGGGTTTGACGCAACCAACACTGATAGCTTCAAATGTAAATGTTTATCTGACATTTACATCAACATCTTCACCGAGTTATGTACAACCAAATATTTTAGATGAAATAATCAACAGTAACAAATATCCTGATGCTATTGATGAACTAAACAGCCTGAAAAGTAGTCTAGAAAGCAATGAATTGACAGCTTTGGTGGCAAATAACAGGCTGAATGTGTATGTTATCAGTTCTAAAATAACTAAAAGAACAGCATCTGTTTCAGCAGTTACAATTTCCTTTACACCTGAAAATGATATGAGTAATGTCCAGATTATAGAAATAATTCCAAAGACTATTGCACCCGACATAGATTATTTAAAATTTTTTCCTGCTCAGATAATTTCACTACAACGTGATCCGGTTGTTCAGTGGAATGTTGATCAGGTAAAAATTGGACAAAGCACTGAATTGTCATATCAAGTCAGAGGTGAATTGACTTCAATAGCAGATTCTCAATCATTAATAGCAGGAAAAATTTCAGTATCCAGAGAAGCTCCACTACCAGACGGAACATTTAAATATTATTTTTCTGAAGACTCTACAAATTATTTTTATGATTCAGATGGCAAACTAATAGATCCTGTTACGCTTGAAGGCGGGGCAATAGGACCTGAAGGTGATCCAAAATCAAAATATAAAGTTTATACATTTTTCATAGATAAAGTCCGCAACACAAAAGTTTTAGCTGTGGTATTTGATGAACCTTCCACAATCAGCAAAATCGAACCAATGATTTACAAGCCAACAATAACTGTTTCAACTGACAGCTATAATGAAAACATTGGAGAAGACGAGGTTCTCTCGAGTTCTATACTCAAAATCTATGGAAGCCTTGGATCTTTTACTGGAATATGCCACGGTGTGCAGGGTGTATGCACTGATACAGTTGCAAAGCAGTGCAGAAATCATGTTCTTTATGCATCGTGTCCAAAAACACCAGCTGGCTACAGAAAAGTTGAAAACAACTGCGCTGGATTTAGCAACAGCCCGCTTGTACAGGGAGTAAAAGAAGCCGGGAAAAATCTTTTGACGAGAGCTATATCTGAATGGGTGTCAGGAAAAGTTGGATTAAATCCATTAACAGGGCTTTCAACTGATGAAGCTGTTTCAGGTTATTATGAGTATCTCGGGCCTGATGGAAATGTTGAGACAGGGAATATGATTACGGGGATGGCTAGTATAGGTGAGGAATGTGTTAATGATCTGGATTGTGATAAACCTGCAAAATGTATGAGCAGTATATGTGTTCCAGAGCCTCCGGGTGCTGGGCTTGAACCTCAGTTACCCCAATGCCGCTCTTCTTTGCCGAGATGCAGAACCAGAGACATGTTTAAAAATGATGGCATCTGCATGTTTGACTGCGGCGAAACATTTAGTGGCACTTGTGCAGATCCTGCGTGCAGTAAATTTAAATTTGACTGGGATGCTGAATTAGATATTGCTTTAGGAACTGTTGGCTATGAAGTTGCTTATGGTACAAGGAGCTCTTGTGTTTATACAAAATATACCTCAACACAGTGTGTACCATTTCCAAAAGAAGGTGAATATCTTCCATGCCCGGCAGGGCCAAACAAAGGTTATGTGCCATTTATTTCAAAGCCAGAAGACCCAGAGCAAAACACATGGAATTACTGGCCATGCAATTATTACTGCAATAAAGAAAGCAAGATTTCAAGTACTGTTGATATTGAAATAAGAGAAATTAATAACATCAATAACAGAGAACCGGGACGATGTTTGTCAAAGTCTGGTGAATTATTGGCTGCAGGATCGCCTGAATGCAAGATAACAGTCAGTACAAATGAAAATGGAGAATACAGCTATCAGATATTATCGCCAAAAGATTCAGGTGAATACGTGGTTTTCGCAAGAGCTGCTGTAGTGCCGACAGAGCATCCTTATTATAAAGGAGAATTAATCAATATAGTAGCCAGTAAAAAAATCAGAGTCGTTCCGCATCCTGTTCCTGTTGTTTCAGTTTCAAGGTCTGAATGTGATATAGCTGAAAAACCGCAAGGTGCTAATTGTGTTGTTCCGAATGTAGGATGCAGCTTAAAGGATAATGAACTTGTGTACAACATTCATATAAAAGCTCCTGAAATTCCTGATCCGAGTGTAAAAGAGCTGATATATAACATTGAGGTTTCTGGTTCTGGAATTGCTACATTATCAAAAGATCAGGTTGTTCTGGAGCCTGGTGTAGAGGATGTTGTTCAGATTCGTACACTTCCACAAAACGGGGCAGGCTCTACTCAATTTAAAATAACAGTTAAGGATAGTATTACAGAAAATGGTGAGAGCGTAATTCAGTCAGAAGCTTTGTTGGAGCATGTTGTTACTAATGTGGATTCAGATGATAATTTGCCAAGTGTTGTTTTAGAACAACCTTCTGGAGTTCTTCGGTCCGATGAGGAAAAAATACTCAAATTGGAAATAGGAAACCCGGATGATCCGCGATGTGATTCAGATGTATTTCATATAGCTGTTGAAATGCCAAATGCATGGGATGTGACAATACTGGATGGAAATTCTCCTGTGTCAGATATAATGATACCTGCCGGTGAAATCAAGTTATTGAATATGAGAATTGTTCCACATGGTGGCGATGGCGAGTCAGATTTCAATGTATTTGTAAGCAGAGACAGTGTTCAAAGCAAATTAAGTGCTTTTACAAATGTTCGGGAATTTAAGGAAACAGGTTCATGTGCTTATGTACTGGATGGCACAACATTGAAACAAGTTCCGAATGCTCTGCCTTCCCTGAATGTCGTAACAGATGGGGTTGTAGATTTTGATGTCCAGAAATTCTATGATGTTGTTCCTTATGCAGTGCTGGATAGCGAAGAAGTTTATGCAAGTGAAGAAGTAAAAATATACGCCTACATCAAAAATGAAGGAAATGTCAAAGCTGACATTAGCAATGACAAAATTACAATAACAACTGGTGACGGAAGAAGCATACAAGAATCAATAGCTAAGGCTCAGGTTGATCCTAATGGCAATTATTTAGTCGATGAGATAAAACATACATTCAATAGTCCTGGTGTATATATTCTGAAATTTGAATTGATAGTAAGTAACGAAGGAAAGATGTTCAGTGACAATGATATTTCGAACAATGTTTTTGAAGTTCCTGTTATAGTGAAACAAAAACCTTACAGCAATAAAGCTGATGATACAGGCAAATATCCGATTATTGTTCTGGAAGATATTGCTGAAGGAGTTACGCTACATTCATCAGGAACACAGAATGATCTTGTTTCTTTATCCAAAATCCCTTCAAAGCAGCAATATATGTATTCATGCGATAACTGTGATTATTGCGGTGAAGATTCAAATTGCAGAAGTTCTTGTGTTAACAATATTGATACATGCAAACAATCAAGAGGAGAAGATGTTAATACATGGGATACTTATGGGTGCGCTATCACAGATAGTTCAGAATACAATCCATCAATGCCTGGCAGGTTTAAAGGGTCTGCAGATGAGTTCAAATTTTTCAGCAGTTCGTTGTCTGTTGATCAGATAATAAAACTACAGCAGAATAATGATGCAGGAGTTATTCCTTTGATTAAATTCAGCCTTGATAATTCGCCGTATATAGCAGATAACAAAAAATACAAATTTAATATATATGATGAAAGTACTGTGGAGAATGCAATAGGAAAATTTGGCAGTGCTATTCATACAAATGAAGGTGCTGGAGCTGTAATAATGAAGAAGCTCCATGATGAAAACCTGCGTGTTCATTTAACTATGGATGGCAATGTTGAAGATAATTCTGATACGAATTCTGATGGAATTATTTTTGGAGATCTTACATGCGATGCAACAGGCTATATAAAAGAGGCATGTGATTTTCAGGGTTATGACAGAGATCCCAATAAGAGCGATCGAATCAAATTGCCAAATAATATTTTAAATACGCTTACTGATGTAACAACCTCCTTCTGGATAAAAACCAATGATAATAATGCAGGTATAATTTCTGGTGCAAAAACAGGACAGGATAATGAGTTTCTAGTGTTTCTTGCCAGTGGAAAAATACGAGTATATATAAAAGGTCGGTATATGACAGCTAAAACTGTAATAAATAATAATCAGTGGTATCATATAGCTGTTGTGAGAACAGGTACCATTGTCAAGGTTTATGTGAATGGTGCTGAAGACCTATATGGAAATTCTTTTTCACAGGATGCTCTGATTATAGATCCAAATGGTTTGTGGATTGGTGCGGATCAGGACGGTGTTGGCAATACTGAAACTAGCAGGTATGGTAATGCTGCTGATCAACATTTGATTGGCCTTTTCGATGAATTAAAAGTATGGGGTACTGCATTTACCCCTGATGATGTTGCAAAGGAGCTTGCTGTAAAGTCAACTGAAGCATATGTTGACATGTACACTCTGAATCCTACACAGGCACAGTTTACTTATGCATTCTGGTTAAAGGCAGACGATGAAGATATGCGGGACACAACTACTGTTTTCTATGCTGGTATACATAAACCTGAACCTGTGATTGATTACGGCTTATTTCTGAAAGATAATATGCCTGTGTTTAAATATAAAACAGCTGTCGGGCAGCAACATTCCGAACTCGTGGTTACAAAAGATGAAAAGCCTCTGAATGAAAACAATAAACTGATTTTAATTCCTGGAAATTGGTATTTTGTCGCAGTTACTTATATAAAAGATACCTCTACTATTGGAATGTATATATTTGATAATGACAATTCTTATTTCAAGAGTGTCAGGACAGCGCAGCCTTTATACATTGGCAGTTCCTCGAATCTTAATTTCTTCTTTGATTATAGACTGAAGCAATTGCTGCCAATTGATATTTCAAACTCACTGAAAGCCGGTAAGGGCTATCTTATGAGATCTACAAAACCATGTTTTGTTCCAATAACAGGCCAACATTTCATTATTGGTGACGGCAAAATACATCCAGGTTTAGAGACGGAATGGAATATAATGGAAGGAAGAGCTTTAAATTGGATTGGCGCACCTTCAGAATCTGTTTCCTTTGATCGAATCAAGGGTACATGTAATAGTGGTGCTCTTCTTTATTACAACCCGCTTTTTGATAAATATTATTATGCTGATACATTAGAGCCGGGAAAAGGATATGTATATGATAATACAGGTTTAGCGTGCGAGTTCCATTACTGCGATGACAGTGATGGAGAGCTTGAAATGGATGAAAGCTTTAATCCTGAAAAATCCGGTAGCGTAACTATTGATAATGGAAACGAAGGGTCTCCTGATACATATATCGATTCAAATACAATTCAGGAATATTATTGTGATGGTGTTACAACAGATAAAGAAAATAAAATAACTGCAAAGTCTGTTCTTGTGAATTGTGATTCTTACTGCAGAGGCAGGAATCCATCATATTCAGGCAGGGCAAGGCAGGAAGGATTCTGTGAATGCTATCCTCGTGATTGTCCCAGTCTGGATTCAGTTTATGTCTATGAAAGAGAAACCCAGGGCATAAAAACTTATCAGATCATTGATACAAAAACGCGCAACCTGTATGTTGTTCTGGAAAAAAATCCGAGAGATGTTCTTTATGTGAATAACAAAGCTGGAAATAAATTAATTTACTGGACACAGGATGATGGTGTATATAAATTAGATATTACAAACCCGGCTTCCCCCAAAAAAGCTTCTGAAGCAGAAAAAATTTATCAGGGTGACTCTACAGGGCTGGCTTATAACAACGGTTATGTTTACTGGATAAATGTTGCTGAAAAGACTATAAACACAGACAACCCTTCTATTCTGGATAAATTTTCTATACCCATAGAAGTGCCATTTTCACTCTATGCAGATACTAACACTATAGATGAAACTAATTTCTATGTTACGTCAATGGATTCCAGAAATGGAAAAATAATGAGAGCAGTTCCTGGAAACACAGAAATTTTAGCTTCAGGTCGTTCATATCCGCGTTCAGTTACTGCTGATGGAAAATACGTTTCATGGATTGAGGGAGCTGGCAATGTGAAATTCAAGGACAAGGATGTTAAACTTATCAGTAAAGGAGTATCACTTCAGTTGGAAGGTATTGGCAGATTTAACTTATATTGTGATCAGGCTCAATCTCTTTCCAGTGTTCCAGGCAGGTCCGTGACATATAATTGCCGCATTCAGAATACGGACCCGATATATATTCCACAGGATATTTATGATGTTAATGCTCAAACGGATGAAACCGGGATTTCACTGGAAGCTGAACCAAATCATTTTGTAATACAGAATGGCAGAAGTCAGGAGTTTATAGTTACATTACAGCCAGCTGAAACATTGGAAATAAATAAAGATTATACTATAAAACTTTTTGTAACCAGTGCTATTTCCGGGTTGCATGAATTCTATTTGAAATATACTGTTATTGATTTTGCAACAGAGCTTCCACAAATTGACATAAAACCAACATCTGTTACATATACTCAGGACAGAATTCCTGAAGCAAGGTTTTCATTAAACTTCATGCTTGACACCGATCCTAACCAACTTGGCGGAACATTTTATCTCAAAACATTTCCGAATGTATTTAATATAGAACTGGATGATACAATCACTATAGAGCCTCAGCAGTCAAGAGCATTGACAATGGCTGTGCCTGCATATAATATTCCAGGAAAATATATAGTTGGTACAATGGTTTACAATAAGCCGATTGAAAATATAATGGCAGAATCTGTTGACCAGTTGCAAATAGTCAATGAAGAAACCAATAATTACATGTATTATCTGAAAAGCAAAGTTGTTTATACTGACAAACCAGTTCGCAATCCAATTGCACAGGATGTTATCTCGTTCCGTGTTGTGAGTGAGAATGTAGATGGAAATGATATTAACATTATTTACTGGATTGACAGCAGCGGCACTATTAAGAAACGTACAGCTGACGGAATTTCAATAGATGGATTAATTGATGATGAGATTGACAGAGAGAAGGTTGATAGTACAATATTAGAATTCTTAACGCGAAAAATTGATTCATTGAAAATCTATACATTACCTCCATTCGGAGATGTGGTTTTGATTAGTGAATATCTCGAGGGTGATTATTATGCTATTGTGCGTTCCAGTGTATATGGTGATATTCTGATAAGGGCCTCATCAAGAAATACGAATAGTTTCACAAATCCAAAAATTCTTGTTGTCGGACTTTCAAATGCAAAAACAATTGAGGTTGCTAATGGAAAGATCTACTGGTCTGATAGTAGTGGAGTGTATGCACTTGCATATGATACTATGATAACCAGTCCTGAAAAAGGCAAAACATATGCAGATTATACTGTAAATCCTAAAGTTGTGGCAGGTTGCGGCTCACTACCAAAAATTTTCAGCAGAGATATCAGTACAATAGTTACAGGAAAACCGGGTGATATGCGAAGATTTGGATTTACGCTACATGATCAAAGTGATGGCATAGGATGTATAGACAGAAATATATATACTACAATTCAGATACCTGATACATGGTTGTATGAGCTTACGAATTTGCAGGCTGAAGAGTTCGCAGTAGCAAACAATGTAAATAATAATATTGCTCTTGGTGTTACACCGCCTGCAAATGCCTTGTACGGGACCTATGATATTTATTTTGCAAGCTCTACACATGCTTTGGAACAGTCTTCATACAGCAATAACTATAATGTTCAGAATGCTTTGGACATAGCATGGGACGGCACATATTTCTATTATACGGATGGTTCTGATATTTACAGACTACACCCGCTTGGCATTGAATCTTATAGGATAACAAGTACACTGTCCAGTGGAATACCACGAATTACTAACATAGCTGTTGCAACAATTAACAGTGAAAATGTAATATACTGGTCTGAAGAACATGGAACACCGGCTATGAACAGTATATATATTTTGAAAACTGACGGGACACAGTACAAGTCTGTTATAGGTGGCATGACTAACCCACTTGTTGCAACTGAATTAAGCCATGTTAATGATTTGACAGCAGCCAACAATATGGTGTACTGGTCAAGCAGTTCAAATATTGGATATGAGCAGATAAGCAAGACAAATGATGTTATATGCGGAATATCGAGTGCATGCAACACAAAGGATGTAGGAGGCACTGTTTCATCCTTATATGCAGTAGGTTCAGATCTTTATTTATCAAAACCAAATGAAATATCTGAAAATTCTGTTTCATTTGATAAAGATAGTAAAATGATATTAACAGAAATCATTAGAACTTCTGTTGAGAATCCTGTTACTTCTATTTTTGTTAATTCTGGGAGTATGATATATTTCACGACAGCAAAACAATTATATTATAAGCAGATAAAAACAGACCAGAAAGAAACATTGCTTGTCAATCTTCAGTCTGCACGTTCAGTTGTTGCTGATCAAGAATATATCTATATTCTTGATAACAGCGGTATTTACCAACTTAACAGGTCAGCTCTGGTAACTGTATTAAATGTCAGATATCAGGTAGAACAGGGAGAGATCTGCGGGAATAACAGGGATGATTCAGATGAGGATACATTGACTGATTATGATGACAGGGAAGACTGCTTTGTTCGTACTGGAATCGGGTATGATGATGCTGGAATATCAAAAAATAATATTTGTGTTGCAGACAGCATTGCTGAAAGGCCGGAGATTTGTGTTCAGCAGTATGGTGCAAACAGAGGCTGTGACAAATACATGCCTGGGTGCAAGATTGATAATAAAGTAATTTGCGATAATAACTGCCAGGCAACAATCAATGCACTAACTGGCGGTTGCGGCAACGAATTCCTGAATGATGATGAAGAGTGTGATGCAGGACTGAATGAAGAGATACAGGGTGATGCTTTACATGGTGAACAGGGAGAAAATAATGCTAATTGCGGACAGGAACAGCAATATCCAGGTGGTTTAAAAATGTATACACGGGATGCTTTCGGTACATGTAATAAGGATTGTGCGTGCATTCCTGACATAGGTGAAAGCAAGTGTAGCCAGCAATTAGGTGCTCAATGTGGTTATATAGATGAAAACGGTGAAACAAACGCATGCCTTAGTCAGGATCCGGAATGTGTGGATTGTATATGTGTTCCCAGCCAGGACTTCAAGATATATTCAGAGCGTCTTGATCCTGCTTTTGGCGAGAAAATAACTATTACTTACAAAGGCGAGACAAAATATCTTAACACGAGAATATGCAATGCTGGTTATTCACTGGATTCATGCGCAGCAATTCCATATTGTCCGCAGGAAGGTGTTTTGAATTCCGCATGCATGTGCAGCGCAGAAACATTTACATCCGAACAAACGTTAGAAACAGGCGTTTCAGTATGGTGCAACATAAAGTGCATGAGAGGCGAGACCCAGAATTATGCTGTATTATGGAAAACAGATATTGTTGCTAAATATAGTGAAAGCCCTGTTTATACATTGTCATGTCCGTTAAATCTTGATCTTCAAATAATTAACGATTATGCAACTGAATTAACTGAAACAAAGAATGTTCTGATATTCCTGAAAAATTCATGGGAATGCATGACTGGTCCGACACCCCCTCCTTCATGCCCTGCTCCAGCTGACCAGTGTAGGCTTGATGCAATGAAAAAGGAAATAGAAGTTTCGAAAGAGTCTATAGATATAATTGACAGTTATCTTATTATTGTGGATAAATTTTACAATGAGCCAAATAAGGAGAACATGAAATTAGCTAAAGACAGTTATCAAGTTAAAGCAGAAAAATTAAAAGAAAAGATATTTGATATAGTCTCATTAATGTCATCGTGTCTATGAGGTGAAAAGAATGAAAGGAGTTTCATTGCCGGTAAATGCTGTGATAATCATAGCTTTAGCTGCTGTTGTTCTTCTTGTACTGAGTACATTTTTCCTCATGGGTACAGGACCTTCAATGAGCAATATTGAGGCACAGCGGGTTTTTGAAGAGCAGTGCCCGAAAATAAAGTGCGAGAAATTCGTTACTCCTGGTACACCAGCTTTTGGTGGTTTGTATAAAAACTTTTTTGATGCGTGCCAGAGATTATATGGTATTTCAGGTACTGATAGTGAAAAGAGCAAATGCTTTTTCTATTGCAACTGCGGAGCATTAACAAGTGAGTGCAATACAGATTGCACCATATGTAAAAATTTTCCGGTCGATAAGGAAAGATGCTTTGCTGAGCTTGAAAAAAAGCACGGGTTGGGATGCAAAAACTCCTGCTTTTGATGTGTAATTTAAATTGTTGCGAGAATTAAATTTAGTTAGATGGGCCTGTAGCTCAGTATGCCTTTTCTTTTAAAAAAGAAAACGCATCCGAAAAGAAAACAATTAGGCATCAAAGATGCTTATAATAAATGAAGCGCGTTTATGGAAATAAAGAAGGTATGAGCAGTCTGGTAGAGCATCGGACTCTTAATCCGGGTGTCGCGGGAAGCTCTTTGGGGAAAGAAGAAAAACCAAGCCCTGAAATGGCTCGCGAATTCGAATCCCGTCGGGCCCATCATCCACTTTCACACATATTTTATATAAATTTCAAAGAATTTCTGGAATGTGTCTTTATATTTTTCTATAAGCAGTCGCTTCAGTCTATCTGTGTATCCCCTGTCAAATGCCTGTAAAGACGCGATATAGGTTTCTCTCATGGTTTTTCTTATGATTACAGGCGGATAGTTGTTTTTAACCAGAATGACATTTATTAAAAATCTTCCAACCCTTCCGTTTCCATCTTCGAAAGGATGGATTTTTTCAAATTCTCCATGAAATATGGCTGCGAGTTCAAGCGGATGCATTTTTCCCAAGTTCGTACTGTACCATTTTATCAGATTTTTCATTTCTCCTTCAACATTTTCCGGCATTGTAGTGTATATTTCCTTTCCAGCACTTAATATGACATTGGGGATTTTTTTATATCCTGACCTGATGTCAATATCTTTTACAAGAAGCTTATGAATCTTTATTATGTCCTTATCAGATACATTAAATTTTTTATTAAGGATCATATCGATTACAATACGAGAATTTCTTGTTTCATAAATTTCTCGCAGGTCTTTGCCTTTTATTACAGCATTGTCAAACAGTATTATTCTCACATCTTTGAGTGTCAGGGAGTTTCCTTCTATGGCATTTGAGTTATATGTGAAGTTTGCTGTAAATCTGTCAAAAATATCCTTTTTCTGGTTTTTGTTAAGTTTTCTCATAAGATATTTATATCTAACTTTCATTCCCTCCAGTTTTGCAATTTCTTCAGGGGAAAAAATAATATTCTGAACAAATTTCCTGCACGCATAATTGGTATTTAACTCTGTTTCCTTTTTAATAAAATACTCTTTATATTTATTTTCCAGCTTTTCTATTCCCTGCTTTTTTTCATTGTTGGTGATAAGTTTCATTATTTTTTTTGTGCTGTTGTCAGGCATTCTCAGGGACCTGACTAAGTAAATGTACCATTTACTGTTTATCTCTTTATGTTTGATATATGACATAAAACTATTTACCCCCACATATATTTAAAGTTATGTTTTTTGTGGGGGTAAATATGGAAAAACCGTAAAATTCTTTTACATCGGGCATCGTGATAGAAAAAACGAAGGACATGATGTTGTAACGGATGCCAGGTCTCTGCTGAATAATTTAACATCATCTATTACACCCCTGAACTGGTATGATTTAAGATGATTGCTTTCAGCTCCTATAATCATACTTACATTATTATCCAGACTTCCATTTGTAAATATATTTACAGCTTCACCTAATTGTAATCCATCTATAAAGAATCTCAATTCCTTTTTATTTCTTAGAACCAAAACAGCCAAATGATGCCAGTTTCCATCTGCAATTTTTTCTTCTGATGGCTCATCAGACATGATTTTACGAGCTCCTATATCTTTATCACCGCCAATAGTAAGCACTATTCTTGTATTGAAAGTTTCATTTTTTGATCCAAATCTATAAAGAGCTATAGAATATCCTGTTTTATTAAGTTTTGAGATTATTGTTCCAGGACTTCTAAAATCAGTAGTATTTACCCAAAAAGAAACAGTAAAGTCTGATACGCCAAAATCTAAAACATCACTATCCGGAATTTCAACATAATTATCATAACCATTGAAATTCAACGCCTGATCAAACTTCCCCATCTCAAAGGAAATATTGCCATGTATTGTTCCATGGTTCCAATTTCCGCCTGAATCATTTACATTCCCATCAAATTTCCAATACCCAACTAAATTAAAATAATTATCAAATATTTCTTGTTTTGTCAGTGTTCTGTTCCATATTTTAATTTCATCCACAACACCTACAAAATTCTGATTATTTTTTTTATTGGCATTTCCTGTGCCTATCATAATTGGTTTTGAATTCCATGGCAAAGGATTTGGTGTTTCTTTTTCTCCTACTAAAATGTTATCAACATAAAGTTTCATTTTTCTACCCTTTGTCATAACTATGTTGTGCCAGAAATCAGGTTCTATGAGACTGCTCTTTATTTTATATACATTATTTTTTCCGTCATTCCATCTAACAAACGCCATTACTTTATCTTCATATGAATCCCAATACAATGAATAGGAGTTATTCCTATCATTCATATTTCCATCTTTTCCAACAATAACCCTGTATCTCTGGCCTGCTGATTGATTTTCAAATGGTTTTATCCAAACAGATAAAGTTATTTCGCTATTATAAAAATTAGAATTGTGAGGAACTATAATATAGTCTGATTCATTAGTAAATTTCAAAGCTTTTCCAGTCATGCCGTCAACATATTCAGAATTCATAATTATGCCATTATTTTCTAATCCACTACTGTCTTTTGCAATATTACCAGAACCTTCATCAAATTTCCAATATCCTATTAAATTTTCTGAAGCAATAGCTTGAGAAACAGGTAGAATTAATAAAATTAAAAATACAGAAATGGAAAACAAATTTTTATGATTCATTAAATAGTAATACATTCTAAAAGTATTTAAAACGATCACCGCAACATACTAACGGTTAATTTCAAAATCAGCATAGTGTGTAATAAAATTAATTTATCGTAATTCCTTTGAAAGACTTTACAACGTTTTCGAAATTTCCAAAATGTCAGGGCAGTAGTTTATTTTTCAATCAACTTTGCACACACAAACCCTTCATGCGCAGGCCTGTTTGTTATGGTAGCTGTTCCTTTGTCAGTTTTGATGACAGCGCCTTTTGTCAGCACATTCATGCGGATATAATGGATATTTGCCTTGTTCTCAACAACATTCAAAATTTTAGCTTTGCCAACATTTATGATATTTGCATATTGCTCAGAGAGTAATTTTCGTTTTATTATACCACCACGACCGCGTTTTATTTTAATAACTTTTTTCCCAATTCTTGTATGAATGGCATCACTTCCCCTTGAATAACGGCGGCTTTTCTTATTTTTCTTTTTAATTCCACCTGTAAGCTTTCTCCTAGATTTCTTTTGGTGAACAGTCATGTTTTCATATAATTATTGAATATATTTAAAAGCATCTTACAGACGTTTTTAGAATATTTAAAGTTATAAAATCCTTTAATAATAAGGTTTTTTATTTTAGGAGGTTCAACGATGGAAAGACCAATAGATGTATTGAATTTGGCAAAAGGAAAACGTGTTCTTGTAAAATTAAAAAAAGGCACGGAAATTTCAGGTATATTGAAAGCTCTGGATCTGCACCTGAATATGTGGCTCGAAGATGTGGAACAGACAGATGATGATAAAAAAATAAAGCTTGGAACCATTTTAATTCGGGGAGATAACATTCTGTTTGTTTCACCAGCTGACAAAAACGATGAATAGTAGAGAAACAGCAAAAACTGATAATATTTCGATTATAGGATAGAAGGAAAACAAATGTAAAAGAAAGATTAGAAGTGTTTTATGTATTATAGCAAACCGAAGGTTGCCAAATAAGGTAGATTACAAGCAAATAGCAGTTATCGATATACAAACTGCGTAAAATATGTCAAGTACGCAGTTTAGTATAATACAAAAAGAAAAACCATGACGCACCTATGAAATCTATAAAAGTGCGTCTTTCGTTTGAGGTGTCTTGTGTATGTCAAAGGGAACGCCGTCGTTTGGTAAACATAATCGCATCACTCATATAAGATGCAGGCGCTGCGGCAGGCATGCGTATCATATACGAACAAGCAAATGCTCTTCATGCGGCTTTGGAAAATCAACAAAAATCAGGAATGAATCATGGCGCTGGAAAAAATCAAATACAGCCAAACGATCTCGGAAAACTATGAAAATTTCTCATATGAAAATCAAGACGAAATCTGGAAAATAATTATGATGAATCATATATAAAACAGAGTATCTTATAAAACAGAGTATCTTATAGTATGTTCACTTAATTTCAGAACTTTTATATATTAGCAATCACCATATATTTCTTGGTGATTAAATTATGTGGCAACTTGAGAAAGGCGAT
>JAGVVW010000045.1 GCA_018304635.1 Candidatus Aenigmatarchaeota archaeon | reverse complement strand
AAAGTTTTGGGTCTATGACAGAATGAAAACTTATGCCGAAACGCATGCATAGAAATTCAATTAGCTCAAGCTATTTGATATTTGTGCAACACAGCAATTCTGCATCGTTTTGAAGAACGTGGTTTGAAAGCTGCAAATGGTTTGCCAAAACCAGGCAGAACAAAACGTTTGACAACAAAACAATTGAAAGACCTGCGCAAGCGATTATTGCAAGAACCATCCAAAAGCGGTTTCGATGAAGGTTTTTGGAGCGGTCGCATGGTGCAGCAACTGGTTCGTAAACAGTATAATGTGTACTATTGCAATGGCTGGTTGCCAAAAATATTAGCACGACTTGGTTTTTCATACAAAAAACCACGATCCACTAATCCGCGAAGAGCCACACCAGAAGAAATTGCTGTGTTTAAAAAAAAACGCATAGAGCGATACTGGCTGCCAAACACGAAAAAAGAATTGTTTTTGTAGAAGACGAAAGTGTTTTTTCTTTGAAACCATATACTGCGTATGGTTGGTATCCAACAGGCCCAGCGATACACATTCCGTTAACCTTTGAACGGTCAAGCCGGTTCTATGCATTCGGCGTTGCCAACGGAAAAAAAGAACATTACAGATTCTATGATTCAAAAAATAACAAAAACAAGAAAAAACGAAACATTGACACGGAAATGACTATTTCTTTTCTTTCATATCTGCACCAGAAATATCCAAAAATATTGCTGATTTGGGATAAGGCTCCAAATCACAGAGCCAAAAAAGTCTGCGACTACACAAAAAATCACAACATCAAATTATTGTGGTTTCCAACAGCATGCCCCGAAGAAAATCCGTTAGAACAAGCATGGGACACACTCAAAGCCGTAACATCCAACATCCACTATCCAACAATCACCGATTACAAAAAGTCAGTAAAAAGACAGGCAAACAAAAAAAATTTAACCAATATGTTCAAATACATAAGTCATTGACTATATACCTGTTTTTTCTGCGATACATCCTGAATCAGAAACCAGTATACAAGTAGTTCTTTTTCTCTTTTTGAAAAATCATTGAATTTTTTAGCTATATGTTTCCAGAACCTTTCAGTATGATTTTTTTCTTTTAAATGTGTCAGCTCATGAAAAACAACATATTCTATCAGTGATTCTGGTAAATATTTCAGTAGTGTATTGAATGTCAGGGTCTTCTTTATACTACAGCTGCCCCACTTTGATTTCATTTTTTTAAACTGTATTTTATGCCACGGTTCTTTGGAAAATCTCTGGGCTGTATTTTTTATAAAATCTTTAAGGTCATCCTCAGTTTTAGCTTCAATCTTTTTACTACCGGTTTCTTTTTTTGCCATATCTATCATCAGACTTTTTTTGTATATCCAGTTTTTATGTTTTTCTATGATCCCGGTTTCTTCTCCATGATTTTTAGGCAGAACAAGCAACAGCTTTCCGGTTTTAAATTCCAGTCGTGGATATTTTATGCTTCTGAAATCCGTTTCATATTCTATATCCATATCACGAACCTTAATTTTCTTTACCATAATTTTCTACCTGCCTTATTATTTTTTCATAGATATCATCCCGCTCTTCTTTTGTTAGTTGATGTTTTCTTAGAAATCTGACTATTTCCTGTGCAACGCTTTTTCGTGCAGATGCCTGAATTGTCCAGTTTTTGAACATAGAACTCTTGATATTTTCAAGCAAAATTTTAATATCTTCCAGTCTGATACCACCTACATCCTTTTCAAGCACAAGAAGAACGGAATATTCCATGTCAGACATACTGAGTTTTTTCTGCCTTTCTCTAAGCGTGGATATTTCATTCACAACATCTACACTTCTTGAATATATTTCGCTTAAATTTGCTGTTCTCTCTTTCCACGACCTGAAAATTTTTTCTACCTTGTCTGCTACTGATTCATAGACAGGATCTTTATACTTTTCTACAAGAACATACTTATTAAGTGTAAAAACAATATCAGCTGCTCTTTCTTTCTTTCCCCTTATTTTTTTTTCAAGGTTTGTAAGGTAATCTTCATCAAACTTAATAACAGGGAGATTTTCTTTTATTTTCTCCAGCTCTGTTACTGAATAAACATGCTTAAGCGTTCTTTCAAAATACTTTTTAACATGTTCATCAATTTCATCATCCCTTCTGTCAACCATTCTTCTGTAATAAATAAAAATAGCTGATATCCATTTGTATTCAGAAAACAGCTCAGCTTTCAATATATCCGGACCAAGAAGCTCAAAGGCTTTTCTCAGTTTTCTATATTTTCTTAAAAATTCCTTGGCAATCCCTTCGTCGTTTGTGAGCAACTCAAAAACCTTGTCCAACGTGGCTTTATTATAATCTTTTGGGATATGCTTGAAAATTTCAAGAATTTTATTAATCATGTCTCTAAATTCTGACTTTAGCTCTTCCATATTATATAGAGCACCTTTGATTTCATTTTTGGTATAATTACCAATAGCTTTTTCATACTCTTTTAATATTCCAATATAATCTATGACAACCCCGGCTGTTTTAACATCATCATATGGCCGGTTAGTTCGGGCCACTGCCTGTAACAGCCTGTGCTCTTTTAACAGCTTATCCAAATACATTGTCTGCAATATAGGAGAATCAAATCCGGTCAGAAGCATTTCAGTTACTATTAAAATTTTTGGAAGTGGCTCTTCATTAAACTTGTTAATTATATCTTTGTTTATTTCGTCTGCCTCATTTTTCCTGTATTTTTCCTGCATTTCATTCAAATAATCGGTGATTATTCTTTTGTTGTCATTTTTGTTAAATGTCATGACTACTTCTGAATATTCTTTTGGCAGAAATTTATCCAGTTCCTTTTTATATATAACGCAGGTCTCTCTGTCAATAGCAACAACCATTGCTTTGAATTTGTTATCAATGTTTTCCATGAAGTGCTTTGCTATATCTTTGGCTATAAGCTTTATTCTTTCAGGATTTTTGATTATCGTATCCTTAGTTTTAATCAGATTTTTAACACCGGTTTTTATGTCTTCACGAATTTCTTCAGGAAGCTCCTCCATATCCTGTTCTAAAAAGGAATTGAGTTGCTCTTTGTTTAAATGGGTTTTGTTTTCAAGTCTTGGCTGATATGCAATTTTTAATGTAAAGTTGTCACTAATGGATTCCAGCATGAAGTATTTATCAAGATATTTCTCATTTGGTAAATTGCTGAATGTCTCATAGGTATCTCTCCCTTCTTTTTTTAATGGCGTTCCTGTAAAAGCAAAAAAGAAGGCGTTTTTTAGGATACTTCTCATTACGGCAGCACAGGAACCATACTGCGTTCTGTGGCCTTCATCAGCAAAAACAATTATATCTTTTCTACTGACAATGGCTGTATCTTTTAATTCTTGTATATCCTCCCTGAATTTTTGCATTGAGGCAATAAAAATGCCTCTTTTTCCAGCACCTTCGCCGTGTTTTAATACGCTGACAAGTTCTTTTATTGAATCTATTTTTTCCGGTAACGGTGCAACATTCAATGCAGTAAAATTATTGTAAAGCTGATCCTGCAGGTTTTCTCTGTCTACAACAAAGAATATCGTGGGATTGCCAAGAGCTTTGAAAATTTTATTGGCAGCAAAAATCATTTCCAGTGTCTTGCCAGAGCCCTGCCAGTGCCATATCAGTCCCTGATTTGGTTCTGGATATCCATTCATACCTCTCAAAACCCTTTCCACAATTTTATTTACAGCTCTGAACTGCATATATCTTGCTATAACTTTTGTTACTCCGGTTCTGTCTTCCCTGATAAAAATGAAATTTCCAATCATATCCAGAAGAACAGAAGAAGATAGCATTTCAATTATAGAGTCAATCGTATCATATGAGTCATGTTTCCATCTCTCTTTTTTTACTTCATCGCACCATGGAACTATTGGAAAATACCACGCAGTCTCACAGGCAGCAATCCCTATTTGTACATATTTATAAAATTCAGGCAGGTTTTTCTCATAATCAGTTTTTATCTGCCTGTAAGCAGTGTACGAGCTTTCTGCCGGGTTTGTAGGATTTTTGCATTCAATGTTCACCAATGGAATGCCGTTAATGAATAAAACTATGTCAAGCCTTCTCTTTTCTTTTTCCTGCTGCGGGAACTGTCTTGTTATAATAAATTCGTTGTTTTCAATATTCCTGTAATCAAAAAGCAAAACACGCTCCAGATCCTTTGTTTTTTCCATTTTAATGGAAATTCCGTATTTTAAAAAATTCAATATATCTTTAACACCTTCAATCGAGGATACTTTAAATTTCAGTTGATTCAGGATATTTTTTATATCTCCATCACTCAAGACAATATTTCTATTTATTCTTTTCAGTGACCTGATTAAGTTGGAAATAAGCAATGGTTCTTCCAAACTTTCTCTTTCCAGCTCATCAGCTTTAACAAATTTCCATCCTTTCTCCTGAAGCTTATCTATAAAATGGTCTTCAACAACATTTTGCTCTGTAAAACCTGGCATTTTATACTACACCCCAATTCTTTTTGCGTTTCTGTAATTATGGCAAGCCATTTTCTGGTTTTGACATCTCGATTGATTGCTTTTGTTCTATGAATGATTCATTGTAATTCCCTTGGAATTACATGTGTCGGGAATTGGAAATCATTCCGAATTTCCAACATTTCAGCCTCCATTTTTGGATGGAGATCCTGAAAAATCTTTTACATCTTTCACATCTCAAGCTGGACCCAGTTTTCTTTGCCTCCATTGAAAATGGGCAAAGAAAATCTTCATCATGCACATATTGAAAGCAATCGTTTCAATTGCCTTTAAAGGAGTTCAGGCTGGATTGACCGCCTGCATCCTTGATATCATAATTCCCGAAATCCTGTTTCCAGTCATATGCACTTCTCTTTTTCCAGACATCGAATGCATCTGTTTCATGGATTTCAAAGTCTTTCTGGGAACAGTTGTTCACCATGCAAAAATGATTTATCAGATCCCTTTTCGATAATCTCGTGACTTTCAGTTTTTCCTTACCATCTTCTGTATGACACCAGAACCCTATATGTTTGATTTTGTGGCATAAATCACATAGATGATGTATAGCTGATAATTTTTGCATATAATTCCTATCATCGTATTCCCAGAATTCATGTGCTTCCAAGCCGCCGACCTTGCCACAAATCCAGCATTGCCTTCCCTCTTTTTTGAAAAGTTCTGCCTTGATTCTTTTCCATTTATCACTTTGGTTGGTTTTGTTATAAAATTGATAAACAGACGAATACCAGACTGTTGACGGAACGAGTTCAATGCTTAGTTTAAAATTTGTCAGCCCCATCCCTATCACTTCGTTTTTCTCCAAATTTTTATCATTACAGTCATATATCTTTATCCATGCAGCATTTTTTGTATTTCTTCCCGGAACCACATGGACAGGGATCGTTTCTGCCTGTTTTTCCTATATTTTCACGAACATCTTCGCACTTGAATTTATTTATGTTTTTTCTGGAAAAATGGGAGAGGATATCCTCCTGATTCATTTGTTTGTCATTTCTGTCTCTCGGATTATCAAAACAATATTTTATATCCTTTTTTGTCATCATACTCTCAATATTGTCGTTGTCAAATGCATCATATATCTCGGGCATTACAGAAGGCTCATGTAAAGAAGTTATATTGTCTGCTAATAATCCCTTAAATTTCAAGTCATTGGTTGCCCTGAAAAGACTCATGAGGTGTTGAAGTATAATATCTTTTTGTGAAGGATTGCTTTTGGATATAATACATAATGCAGATGTACACGCACTTCTGGCAAATGGTTCAACTGTTTCATCCCGAGTAAATTCCATGAGTTTTTCAATAGCATTTTCTCCAAAATACGACAGTATCTTATGCACACTTTCGGTGAGCAAGTCACCCATGTCTTCTCCCCTGTATCTGATCATATCAAGGAAGAGTTGAAGTGATTCATTATTTTTTATCAATGCAAGAATATACAGAGCGTGAACAGGGAACCACATAATCTCGTCATCATATCCATACCAGTTACTTCCATCCTGCATATATTTTCTTAGCCAGAAAACAGCATCTTTTTTTTGGGAAATTTCCAGTGCTATGGTTTTGTTTACATATAGATTCAAATTATGTGATAAATCAATCAAACAGTGAGTACACATTCCAGGAAGCTTTGACTTTATCTCACTCCACTTACAATGTGATATTTTAAAAAACATATTTTCAAAATCTTTATCTTCCATTTCTTCATAGCTGTCTGTTGTCATTTTTCAGGACCTCATGAAAAACTTATATACTTTTTTGTATAAATATTATTTAACAGGTAAAGTCCTAAAGGTCAGTGTACCTTGAGGTGCACGCAGTTACGAAAGGCATTGCAAAGCAATGCCAAGTTTTAAGTGCCTTTAGGTTCTGTTTTTTACCACGTTATTCACCTTTTTGTTTTATTTTCTTTTCCCTAAAAAAACCAATTTTTTTTGATCCTATCTGCCATTCAGTTTCAGTTTTTTCTTTTAACGACTTGAAATCATCAAATCCAAACAACTTGAATTCTTCCAATATCGTATCTATAACTCGGATATTTCTGTCGATATCATCAACATAGTCTTTTTGTTTTTCTATTTCATTTCTTCCAGCAAAACCCACAACTATAAAAAGTTTTCTTTTCATTGTTTTTGAATCTTTTTCCGGATAGATCCTGTCTATAATTCGTTCAGTAAGTTGTGTTATTGAATAATATCTCGGTGTACCAGTCGCATGGTTCATCTTCTTTAGTTCAAGTAATTCGTTTTTCAATTCCTCTAATTTTTTAATAATGTCTTTCATTTACTTCACCCTCTTTTTTCCTGTAAGCAAATCATTCATAAGACCTTTCTTGACTGTGGAAAGAACTTCTGCTATTTTTTGTTGCTCCGAAATAGGTGGTAATAGAATAGGAAATTTCTCAAAAAATGATTTTTTAATAATCGGACTAGTAGTAATACCTGCCCATCTTTTTAATCGTGCTTTACTATTTAACAAAAAATAATAAACAAACTCTGGATCAATCCCTTCTTTACAAATTATTGTATTTATTTGTTGGTTAGTAATACAATCATGAGAAGATAAGGCAACCTCACCGATAGAGGCTATACAAGTAACCATCACAGAATTTTTGGATATTATTCTAGCTTTCTCAATGCCCTCTTTACTTACTTTTCTTTCAGTTATTTTAATAATCTTTTTTTTATTAAAATCTGTATTTTTGGTAGAAGGTGTAGTTCCTGTAACAACTTCTCCTAACTTTGCAACTTCGACAACTTTCCATTCCTTCGGAATCCTGCCGATCTCGGTGTCCTTAAACTCTTTGTGTTTGTTAAAGCTTATCATTTTTCTTTCTCCTGTTTTTTATACGATTTTTAATTATTTCAAAAATAGTAACAGACATTAATGTTAAACCTATTGAAAAGCCAATAGTTAGGTAAAAATTGTTATCCGAAAACAAGTTATATTGTTTATTTTCACTAATGCATTGGTTTCCAATGCACTGTGATACCTGTGATTTATAAGTACCTATCTGTGCGATAACTTGATTAATTGTCTGGTTAAAATTATAAACAAATGGGTCTATTCTTTGTCCACCCCATTCGTAGGTATTAAAGTTTGCATCTAATTCCTTATTACCGCAAACAAGGAGATTATTTCCTTCTTTTCCACCTTGTTCTGAAAACAAATTTGCTTTTATGTTATATGGTTCGTTATCTATTATCAATTCTATTAAAAAATAGACATCCTCTCTCAAATAAGGTGGTTTAATACTTCCTATGGGTTGATTATTATATTTATTGATAATTAATGGAGTCGAAAATATTTCTTTTCCTTTGCAATCTTCATAAATTATATTCGTTAAATAATTTTTTATCTCATCTCCCGCATAAACAACATTCGAATATAGAACTATAGAAATAATTAATAAGAATATTGTATATTTACGTTCCATTTTCATCATTCCTAAAATATTTTATTTTTTCGTTTATATTTATTTACTTTACTCTACAACCTCGCGCGTCTGAATATACGGTGTCTCATGCGGATAGTTATCTGTCTTTTTAGGATCTCTGCATGAAAGGTTTTTTATCATTCTATGCCACATTTCCTTGTCATATTTATCGCCTTTTGCGAAGCGCTTGGCTTCCATTAGCAATTCAAGTCTGACTTTATTCCATGCCTTTAATGCACCGTCCCCTTTTTATCTTCCTTCACATCCTTGTAATCCCTAAAACATTTCACAAGCGTTTCTCTTCTAAGTATAAAGAAAGGAAATTTGCTTCTCAATTCTGCCGAATAGCCAAATGGCACCATAGCTGTCAGAATCTCTTTCTTGCGGTTTCTGACAAGCTCTAATGATGGAATAAAATCAGCGTCTCCTGAAATTAGAATGCAGACATCACATCTGTTGTCCATCAATGAATCTTTGATTATATCAATTGCTGCCCAGACATCAATTCCCTTTTCCTTCTTTTTTATATCGGTGATATCAAGAAAAACAGATTCGACTATAGGTCTGCAATGATTACACAAATCCAGATTGTCTATTATATGCTTCTTCTTTTCTATGGTTTCTTTGTTTGATAGTCTCTGAAGCTTTCTTGTTATTATTTTCACACCTTTTTTCTCCAGGTGCTCAAGAAAAGATATATGGCGATAATAAACCGCTTCGTCATCATCAATACTTGGTATGGAAGCGTACCATCTTATTTGTACCAGTTCGTAATTTTTGGCTGCACATAGAAGGTTTGCTACTTTGACTATATCAATTTTTCCGGGATCAAATAAATTCTTTACATTATGATACCAATTATTAGCATCAACAAATACAATAGCCTTTTTCATAAGACCCTCCAGAAACAGAATGAAAAGGAAGCCCAGCATTCCTTCCGAAGAAGTCATACTGGGGACTTGAATATATAATGGTATACACGAAGTCTATATAAATCTTTTGTTTCCCCGCTTCGCTGATTGCTTTTGTTTTATGCATGATTTTCCAGCCTCCAAAAAACCACGATGCACTTAGAAAATTCTTACAGGTGCATCTTACGAAATCCATGACGCACTTGGAAAATTTTCATGGTACGTCTTATCTAATCTCCCTCAGATATCCTTCAATTTTTTTGTCTATCTTATCACGTTCTTTATCCAGTTTCTGCAGCTCCTGCCACTCCTTTTCTATATCTATCTCTTCTTGCTCCTCTTTTGGGAAAACGTACAGCGTGACATTCAAGTTGTGATCATTTTTCCTGATTTCATCCAAAGAGACAATACGAGCAAAGCCTTCTGTGTTGGAAAATTTTCTATAAGTCTTTGTAATCTTGTCTATATCTTTGTCTCCCAAACGATTTAGTTTTCTGACATCAGGGTGCTGTTCATATTCATTGGAAGCGTTTATGAAAATAATTTTGCCTTTTCTTTCTCCCGCCTTGTTTTTGTTGAGAATAATTATTGCACCGGGAGCTCCTGTATTGTAAAAAAGTTTTTCTGGTAGCAGAATAATAGCTTCAATCAAATCATCTTCTAGGATCTTTGTTCTGATTGTATTTTCCTTGCCTCCCCTGAAAAGGCAGCCATTATCAATAACAACTGCAACCTTTCCTGATATATCTTTGGCTGAAGCAAGCATATGCTGTATCCATGCCCAATCTGCTGACTGTTTTGAAGGAAACCCGTAATTATAACGAAACTTCCAGAAATCGCCTTTTTGCAGCATTGATTCGTCATAGCCATCCTGATTCCATGGTGGATTTGCTATTACAATATCAAACTGTTTTAGCTTTTCACCGTCTTTAAATTTCGGAGAAATTAAAGTATCACCAAAACTGATTGTAACATCCCTGATATCATGGATATACATGTTCATTATCGCCAGTGCAACTGTCTGGCGGTTGTATTCCTGTCCAAATAAAAACAGTTTTTTGGCTTCTTTTTTTCCAGACTTATCTTCAACATGCTTGTAAGAAAGTATAAGCATACCGCCTGAACCGCAGGCAGGATCATATACTTCATGTTTCGGTTTTGGGTCTAAAATTTCTATAAGTAATTTAATAACCTCTCTCGGCGTATAAACCTCTCCTTCTTTTGCTTTTTGTGGTGCAAAATATCGCAGTATCCATTCATAAGCATCTCCCAAAATATCAGGAGAGACATACTGCAATCTTTTTTCTGAAAACAATTCTATTAATTGTCTGAGAATCTCAAGATTTTCCCTGCTGGATGTAAAGTGTATAAAATCTACATTATCAATTACATCCTTGAGTTCAGGATTCTTTTCTGCTATTTTCTTCAGTGCTTTTGACAATGTTTCAGGCAGACTGCCAATATCTTTTCTTATATTATCCCAAAGGAATTCCTCAGGCAAATCAAAAGCATGCCATATATGACCTCTCGCTTCTTCCCTCGCTTCTTCTTCACTTAATCCATCTTTCAGAGCTTCTTTATATGCTTCTTCAAATTCTTGTTCCCATTTGTCGCTTATTCGTTTTAATAGTTAGTTCACTAAATAATGGAACATTTTAGGTAAAGACTTTTTATCATTGAATGTTTTACGCAAATGATATTTCATCGCAGGCACATTCATCA
>JAGVVW010000044.1 GCA_018304635.1 Candidatus Aenigmatarchaeota archaeon | reverse complement strand
TGGTTAATAAAAGATTTTTCAGGCTCTCCATCCAAAAATGGAGGCTGAAAAATCATGCATAAATCAAAAGAAATCTATAAAAGTGGCGAAGTTAAGTATATAAATCCAGTATTTCTTCAGGATGCTTCAAACACTCTTCATAATCCATATTCATTAAATACAATGACGGGTTTCTCATAAAGGTCACAGAATATAATTACTACTAAGTAGTATTTAAAGGTTTATAAAATATAAGGATCATATATGTAATTGCACTTGTTTTTTTCCTGATACAAGATGGCACATGCCAGAACTCTTGGAACATATGATATTGATTCATCATTGTTTTGTTCCAGAATATCCTGCTCAACAAGGTCTACCCATTTTAATTTATATTTTATAACTTGTTCCAAACCAATGCCTGCTATGCCAGGATTGCTCCATTTCTCGCCTTTGTCTTTATGCTGCTTTTTAATGCATTTTTCTACAAGCCTTTGCACACCTCTTGGCCCATCATGATAAGCCTGAGCTACAAGCCCTGAATCACCAAATCCGTAGAAAAGTGTTCTTGAACCCATTGGATAAAAAAGCCTCTCATCCATAAATTCTCCGTCAATATCATAGTATAAACCATTCTGAAGCATTACAAGGCGATGAATGCCTGCTGTTATATTTTGTTCTGGTTCATAACCCCAGTTAGTATCTTTTGTATTAATGCCCATTTCACTGGCAGCTTCTGGCTTTATTTGATATATTCCTCTTGCTCTAGCAGAAGAAACCGCATTTTCTCTTCCACCACACTCTGCAACAGCAACACCTATTGCGAGAAGAGGGTTTATATGATACTTGCTGCATAACCCCATTATAAAATCATGATGTTTTTCAACCACATCAACACTTGGCTGGATATGATGGCTTTTAGCATCTATATCAAGCTCTTTATTCTTTCTTTCTTCGCATATATTTGCTAATAATGTTTTTTGTTCTGGTGAATAATCTTTGTCAAAAGGATAAAGAAAGCTTCTGTCTTCTTTCACTGAAATTCTTTGTTCCTTTATAGATGGTTGTTTTTCTGACAGAGGTTTTTCTGATATAACATAAACAACAGGCACAGATAAACCAGCTGCTGCAATACTTTTTAATGCTTCACGCCTGTTCATTATAATCCCTCCATTCAGGCCTTTCATATCCACTGTAAGGCAGTCCTGGAAAATAAGCAAGATACATAAATGCGGGCTGGGTGTTTTTCAAATCAAATTTCCCTTTATATATTTCAAAGTGAAGATGAACACCCAGGCTTTTCGCTCCAGTATCACCCATTGTTCCTATTTGAGTTTTGTAGCCAACTTCCTGTTCATCAACTGTAAAATTTTCATATAAATGAGCATAAAGATGGCGATATTCTATGCCATTGATATCTGTAGAACGAATAATAACACACTTTCCATAACCTGTTCTCCATCCTGTTTCAACAACAATTCCGGGTGCAGCAGCATAAACAGAATCTCCTGAAACGCCTTTTTTACGAGGTGGTATGTCTATGGCACGATAGTGTTGTTTTGTTTCTTTATAATAATGGTCAAAATTCATTGACCTTACATCTTCAGGCAGAATATCAACAGGCCATGCAAACCCGTTTTCGGGTATTGCTCTGACTGCTGATATCGATATAGCTGCTGGTTGTGTCGGTTCGTCATGAAAAGCTCTGTACATAATTTTCCCTGAGACATAAAATCCACCAGCTGCAGTTAACAGTTTTTTGGAAGTTCTATATAATTTTTCAACAAAGCTTCTCCTATCCATACTGATCACTCCTTTACAGAAATAGACCCGCCTTTAGATTCAAGCCATCCTTGCTCCAGACCAATAGCAAGCTTATTAGCTTCAATTTCTGGCAGAGAGGTAAGTGCCATGAGAATATTTCTGTAGGTTTTGAGCCCGTGCTCATCAACAACAGCACCAAGATTATCATCAGAATATTCTTCTTTTTGTCCTGCAACATATTGTCTCAAAACAGGTTCTGAAATTTCAAGTTCATGTTCCAGTTTACTTTTTTTTCTTGATAAATTATATAATAATTTCAGTTTTCTCAAAATTTTGTCGCCGTAAAAAGCTCCTAATAAAGCTCCGGCACCAATAACAATCTGGTCATCATAATCAAAACCAGGATAACCTGTCATGGATTTTATTTCTGAATAAACAGTTTCAGCACCTATTCCGAATGAAATGCTATATGGAACTTTCTCAACACAGTCACCTGTTTCATGAAAAAGTCTTAATAATTTTCTATTCATATCATCACCTTCTGACTCCAACTAAAATTCCTTTAATGCTTTGCTCAGGAGTGAAATAGGATTTCATCTTACCATCATCTCTGTAAGAAAAACCAGCTGATTTGCCGCCGTCAAACCCGAGGCAGTCAATTCCACCTATTGATTGTGCATATCCAGCAAATTTTTCAAGAGAGCATGGCTCTGCAGCCAATATTTTATAATCACCTTTGCACCTTACAATTCCCAGCCTTTCCTTATCAGCGCGAATTTCTACATTTCTTGAAACCTGAACAGGTTCTCCGTCTTTCAGAATATAGTATAACCCGCCTAATTTCATGCTTCTGTCAAACCCATCGTCATTCCATGAATCTTCGTGCCATTCTTTTTTTTCATAATTATTTTTCTGCCAGACAGCTGTGTCCGAATCCCAATCAATCGCACCATCATCTGCAAAATACAATTTACCGGAATCATAGAGAAGTGCTGCACCAGTATAATTTCCGTCTGCTATTCTTTTTCCATCCTGACAGATTCTGCCAACTGATTTTTTTGTATTCGGATCAAAAAACGGACCGGTGCATATAAAATCAATGTTATCATCACCATACAGCCTTTTAGCTCTTCCTGTTAATTCACTCCACGGCTTCAGATATCCTGTCACAATTACTCTTGGTACAAGTTTTTTTGGATTGAAACTATATGCCATATATTCATCTGGTTTTTTATCATCTGTTTTTTCAATTGTAGGATCTTCTCTAACGCATGAAGAAATAACTTTGGCTCCTAAACATGATAAACCTAAAAACCACGCAAGCCCGCCGATTATTATTTTCCTTTTGCTCAAATCTGTCTGTTCATCTGAAATATTTTGCATAAAGTCACCTGACTGGTTAATTGGAATCATTATAAACCATTACCATTATATAGTAATTAATTAGTATTTAAAGCTTTTGTTTCTGTCCCATGACAAACATATGCTCATTCCAAAAAAACGGGTATTCGCGCTTATATATAATTCTAATAGAATTTTTCTTGAATATTTCCGCTAAATCCTTTACATTATAGTAATTCACATGGCCAGGATCAACTGTAACACTATCAACAAACAGGCTAGTGTGTGTTTTTTTTCTCAGCCTGCTGAAAATGTTTCTTCTGTTCGGCGTAGTTATAACAACCTGCCCGTTTTTCTTCAGCAATTTCACAATTTTTTCGAATTTATTCTCAAAATCATAAATGTGCTCAATTATTTCAAAAAGATATATTATATCAAATCCGCTGCCACTAAAATCTTCAAATGAGCTTTCCGTGAATCTGACATTTTTGAGATGGCCAAATTTTTCAATAGCTGAATCTATGGCATTTCCTGATATATCAATTCCTGTTACATGGCTGGCATATTCAGATATTCCAGCTGCATTTTCACCTGAACCGCAGCCTATATCCAGCGCAACTTTGTTCTTGGATAATCTAAAACTCTGTCCTGTGATTTTCTTATTAAGCCTAGCGATGAAAAGATTCCATATTTTTTCGTGAATAACTGATTCTTTTCGCTTCTGTTTGCTCCACCAATAATCATAGTACTTTTTTGTAAATTTTTTATTTGCAGAAGATGTCTGGGTTGCTTTAATTTTAAGCATGATTTTTTCAGCCTCCATTTTTTGATAGAGAGCCTGAAAATGTTGGAAACATGATGTTTCCGACACACATAATTCCGAAGGAATTATGATGAATCTTTTACATTTCGAGTTGGATCTAGTTTTCTTTGCCTCCATTGGAGATGGGTAAAGAAAACCTTCATCATGATGATATCCCATGCTTTATTTACGGTTTATAATATTAAAAATCTTCTATCCTATTTTTCTTATGATAACTATCATTATTCCGACATATAATGAACGTGAAAATCTAAAGCCATTCATAGACAAAATATACTCCGTTGTTGACAAAAAACAGTTTCATGTTCTTATTGTTGATGATAATTCACCGGATGGCACGGGCAAAATAGCAGATGCAATCTCCCGGCAAAGGAGCGGTTATGTAAAGGTTTTGCATAGGACAAAAAAAGGTGTCGGAACAGCAATTTTAGATGGGTTCAATGCAGCCAAAACAGAAATTGTCGGTGTAATGGATGCAGACTTTAGTCACCCACCGGAAGTTTTGTCCCGTGTTCTGGATAGATTTAAAAATGGTGCAGATTTTGTAGTTTGCAGCAGATATGTAAAAGGCGGCGGAACATCTGGATGGTCATTGAAGAGAAAAGCTACATCCCGATTTGCAACAATATTGGCAAGAACAGTTACTGATGTCAAAGATCCTATGTCTGGATTTTTTTTCCTGAAAAAATCAGTTATACCTGAAGATGCTGATACAACAAGCTGTAAAATGTGCCTTGAAATAATTGTAAAAGGCCGGTATAAAAAATTAGTTGAGGTGCCGTTCATTTTTCCTGACAGAACAATGGGAAAAAGCAAAATGGGTATGAAAATGTACAGGAAATATCTGAAGCATTTACAGTCATTGATGAAATACAAAATTAAAAAGAAAATCTGGAAATATAAACTTATGTAATTATATATACAAATATGAAAGCTCTTATAACTGGCGGTGCAGGTTTTGTCGGCTCAACGCTAGCTAACTACCTTGCTGCTAAAAATCATGAAATAACAATTTTTGACAATCTTTTCAGGCCCGGTGTTGAAAACAACTTAAAATGGCTCAGGTCACTATATCCTAAAATTAAATTTATAAAAGGCGACATTCGTCATCATGATAGAATAACAAAGTCATCAAAAGATTGTGACGTGATTTTTCATACAGCTGCCCAGACAACTGTTACGAAATCGCTGGATGATCCAAGAACGGATTTTGAAATTAATTCACTGGGAACATTTAATGTTCTTGAAGCTGCCAGAATTAATAATTGTGGTGGTGTGGTTTTCTGCTCAACCAATAAAGTTTTTGGTGCCAATGTGAACAAAGTTCCGTTAAAGCAGTCGAAAACAAGATATATGTTTTCTGGAAAATATACAGAAGGCATTGATGAAAAGTTTCCAATAGATTCGGAAGAGCACACACCATATGGCGTCAGCAAATTATCAGGTGACCAGTATGTCAGGGATTATAATACAATTTATGGCCTGCCAGGCGTTGTAAACAGAATGAGTTGTATCTATGGTGAACACCAATTTGGCAATACTGATCAAGGATGGGTTGTTCATTTTATCTATTCGACAATAACAGGAAAACCTATTACTATTTATGGTGATGGCAAACAGGTAAGAGACATTCTTTATGGCTGTGATCTGGCAAAGCTTTTTGAAAAAGAAGCTGAAAACATAACAAAAATTTCAGGCAGGGTTTTTACAGTTGGCGGGGGAAGAAAGAATACAATATCACTTCTGGAACTGATAACAAAACTGGAAAATCTTCTTGGAAAAAAAGCTGTTTACAGCTTTTCAGAATGGAGGCCAGCTGACCAGAAGGTTTATTATTCCAATATAGCATCAGTGAAAAAAATCCTCGGATGGCAGCCTGAAACCAGCGTGGATGCAGGAATAAAAAATGTAATAGACTGGGTTTCCAAAAATCAGGATTTATTTTAATCTGCATGAGAAGGGGGGTTAATATATATTACGTAAAGGTGCTCTGAAAACACTGTTTAATAATAAACTTTAAAAGGATACAAATACTATACTTATTCATGACAAAGTTAAATGAAATGAGAAGGCTTATTATTGAGAGAGACGTTGAAATTATAACAGCATATGAATTGCATAGCCTTGGATACAGTAAATCATGGCTTAAATATGCCTTGAAAGTCCTGGTAAGAGAAAAGACTTTATACAGACTTAAAAAAGGCATGTATTCCAAAACAAACCCGGAATCAATGGACTTATTCAAAACAGCAACACTTCTATTTGGAGGATATCTGGGTCTGTCAACTGCAGCATACATTCATGGCTGGACAGATGAATATCAGTATACAATATTTGTATTAACAGACAAAACATCAAAAAAAATGAATTTAGGCAACCATGAAATCAGAGCCATTTCAGTTAAAAAAAGATTTTCAGGTTCATGTTATTATAATAATTATGTAGTATCAACAAAATGGAAAACTGTATTTGACTTGTTGTATTTTATTGATATATTCGGAGCCAGTGCTCTGAAATATATTTCTAATGCAAAAATGTCAAAGAAGGAATGGAAAGATTTCATCAGATATGCAAAATCTGAATCAAAATCTTTCAGACAGAAAACGGGTTATATACTTGAGAAATTAAATAAAAATGCAGAATTACAGCAACTTATTCCAAAAAAGCCAGTTGTAGTAAAATTGGGAAAAGGTAGTAAATCCAAATTTGACAAAAAATGGAAAGTTTTGGATTATATGGGTGTTTGTAATGATTGATTATAAATCCATGGCAGTAAACATAGGACTTCCTTTGCAGTTCGTGGTGAAGGAGTATCGTATTTTTGATTTCTTTTCAAAACTTGTATCCAGTGACTGGAATTTTCCACTGGTTGGAGGAACAGCAATTAATAAAATTTATCTATTAGGTGAAGAAAGATTTTCAGAAGATCTTGATTTTGAGGTATATGGAAGAAGAAAAATAAAAGTGCCTGAGATCACCGGGTATGATATAAAAGGTCCGTGGACTTACAGAAGGAATATAATAGTTAGTTCACTAAATAATGGAACATTTTAGGTAAAGACTTTTTATCATTGAATGTTTTACGCAAATGATATTTCATCGCAGGCACATTCATC
>JAGVVW010000029.1 GCA_018304635.1 Candidatus Aenigmatarchaeota archaeon | reverse complement strand
AGGCTTCCGTAACCATAATCGTATTGTTTTTGGTTGTTGCACAATAATCAGAAACAGCCGCAGCCTAAAAAGGCGGCGGTTTTATACTTTATTTACAGTAAAAAAACTCAAATGAAAATAATTTTCAACGGTTCTTCGATATTCATTTCCTTTAGAATTTTCTTTTGTTCATCTGAAAGTTCATTTCTTCTGTAAATAGTTTCTTCGTCAATAACTTCTTCATTGACACGCAGCCGCCTTAATTCCTACAGTGCCTTGTCTGCAGTCATACCACAGCTGCGTTCTATTAGGTACCTACTACTATTTATATCTTTCGGTACCTAATAAGTCACTTGGGAGTTGGTACCTAAAGGTTTAAATATAACAAGACATACTTTAGATTATGAAACTCCAAAAACAACTTTCTAGAAAAGTCGGAGATATAGAATATGCTAAGTGGGTTTTAGTTATCCCTCCAAATATCGTGGAAGAACTAAAATGGAAAGAAGGACAGAAATTAGGAGCTGAAATTAAAGAAAATAAGCTGATAGTTAAGAAAAATTAGTTTTTTTGTTCAAAACTCCAGACGTTTACTTTACAGCTCACCTCATAGAAAGGTTTAAATATTTTTGCTTCTATTACTCTATATGACAAATAACCAATGTGTGGGTATTTATTTGTCATATAATTTAGGAGGTTTTAGCTATGGTAACACTATCTTCAGTCTTTATCCTGATGAGTGTATTGTCAGGTGCTCTTGCAATTCCTTTCTTAAATAATCCGCAATTAACCACAGTAGATAACTATGATGAAGGTCTTAGCCCAGTAATGGCAGATAAAATAACTCCTGAAGAAGCAGGCAAATACCCCGGAAAAGTCAGCACATCTCTTGGCCCTGATGAATTTAAATTTGAAACAGAAACAATGCTTGGAACATTTACAACAGAAATTTCAAATAAAGCAGGACCAAAACTTGTCCAAAAAATGGAAAATATAAATAACACACTTGAACACAAAATATCTGACCAGAAAGAAGAATGGATTTTGAAAGGAAAAGAATATTCGCTGAAAAGTTCCAAAACATTTGATACAATTTCAGAAACATTCAGTAATCCTGAGGGCAGCTGTGTGAAAACACTGCACTCGGGCATTGTCAGCGAGCAATGTACCGGACAGCTCTATAAAATGGAAGAATCATGGACACAGAGCAGGGAAATCTTGAAAACATATATGGAATATATTAAGAACGCAACCGAAGATATAGATCTTCCTGACACAAGTTCAGGGTCTGGTAAATGGAGCTATTAGCAGCGAATAAGAAATTGGAAATTCAACAGAATTTCCAAAATGTCAGTGCGCTAGTTCTTGGGAGCGAAATATAGGAAATATTTCCTGTTCGCTCCCGCAACACCCCACCATAACATCATGTAAATTTATCATGATAATCAAAATTTACTAAACAGAATTATCCATTGATTTTATTTCCAGTAAATTTTCGTTCTGCGAAATGTTTTTTCAGCGTCGTAAATTAACCTGAACAAATGCTCATCATCTTTTGGAACATTGGACATAATGCGGGCAGCTGTGTCAGGTCCGATACCGCGAGCTGCTTGGCATATTGCATACTTTTTTCCATAGGTTATCATTAACGAAGCTGAACGTTTTATATCATTAAACATCTTCTGCTCTTCTTTGTTCATTTCTTTTTTCTCTATATGCTTTTTTATAACTGAAACAGCTTTTTGATTATGCCTGCTTACAACAGCTAACATTCCTGATAGGCATTTTGGACATTGGGGTATATTTTCAATTTCTTTGACTACTTTTGGTACATTAAAACCGCATCTGATGCATATCATCCTTACTATAGTTTGCAATAGTCGCCGTTTGAAAGCTTCGAAAAATTCTGCCTCTGGTTTCTCAGGCTTCATAACCTCTGAAAAATGATGAACTAAACCATATTCTCCGAGAATGCTCAGGCCCGGTTGTATTAAAATTTTTATTTTATTTATTTTGATTTCTTCTAAAATTTTTTCAGCAGCTTCAACATCCATTTTTTCCAGAAACAGCTCACGCAAAGTTTCATCGTAGACCGGCGTGCCCATATACTGGGCTGCGATTTTCTGCATATTAAGTTTGTCAAATTTCACAGATCTCATAACTATCCCGAAACGTTTTGCAACCTGCATGAATCTCCATCTGAATAATGTGGAATTGCTAATGTTTTGCTTTATTATATCCTCAATACGTTCTTCTGTATCATATGATTTTAGCAATTTTTCAACATACTCCGGCCTTACCATTGTCTGCAATATTATCCTGTATGGATCTGTTTTTATGTTTACAGAAATTCCTGTTTCATTTATAATTTTGGAAGATAAATATCGCGCTATAGTGCTGTTCACAAGGCTGCCATGACAGGAATGGATTATGATAAAATCTTTGTAATTTTCTATGAGTATGGAATTTTTGTCAGGCATAATATGCGTCTTCTTTTGCTTTTCAATCATTGTCTTTATCAGGTTTAATGAATGCCTGTCAGCTGGATAATCGAGATTCTCACTGCTTCGGATTTCACCAACCTCTTCAGCAACTGCCTGAGGAACAGGTATTAATTCGCCTTCCCATGCAGGAATAGCTGATTCAATATCATTCACAGGTTCGACAAACAATCTGTCTTCTTCCAGTTGGATGACTTTCCACGCCCGGCCATTGCATATGAAAGTATTCCCAACATCGCCATGCTCAGCAACAAAACTTTCATCCAGATACCCAATTATATCGCCTTCAATCATACTGACTATTTTTATTTTACGGACATCTGATATTGTACTAAGATTTTCAAAATAATATTTCATTCCTCTTCGGGATCGGCGGATATTGAAATCAATTATTTTTTCTGGATTTTCTTTTTCGTAAACCGGGTTCAACCAGATCAGGCCAAGCTTGGAAATAAAAACTAGCAGAATGTTAAAGTCATTTACATCCAGGTTTCTGTAAGGATATGCATTCCTGATATTGGTATAGACTTCAGTTGATTTTATTTCATAATCATCCATTGTAAAGCCGACTATTTGATTTGCAAGAACATCCAGAGCCAGGTCATGTATTTTTACCGGCTCCAGCTCTCCTTTCAATGATTTGCCTGCAATAACACAGGATTCAAAGACATCTTCTTCATCACTCAGGATTATTCCTTTACTTATTCTGCCGATACCATGCCCGGAACGGCCAATGCGCTGGATGCATCTGGATACTTGTCTTGGTGAAAGATACTGAATTACAAGATCAATAGAACCTATATCAATTCCTAATTCGAGAGAGGATGTACATATCAATGCACTTAATTTTTGTTTTTTGAAGTCCTGCTCAGCTTTTATTCTCTTTTCCTTGGATAATGAACCGTGGTGAATATCATGACTAATATCCTTGTCCAAATTCCGCAGTCTGGATGATAAAACTTCAGCTGTCTGCCGCGTATTTGAAAATACGAGAATGCTTTTGTGGTGGTTTATGAGATCTGCGATGTAGCGTAACCGCGATGTTGTAGACTCGCCAACAAATAATTTTTCAGACAGGTTTTTATCCTTTGCATCAGTACCGGGAACAATAACTTTTATATCATATTTTTTGATTTTGTCTGATTTTAATATCAAGACATTTTTTCCGAGAAATTCCGATACCTTTTCAGGGCTTCCTATGGTAGCACTTATTCCAATGCGCTGGAAATTTGTCAGTCTTTGTAATCGCTCAAGAAGTATACTCAACTGGATGCCGCGCTTATTATCAACCATCTCATGAATTTCATCAATAACAACATATTTTATATTTTTGATATGGTTTTTCATTTTATTTCCTACAAGCAGAGCGCCAAGACTTTCAGGAGTTGTCACAAGTACATGAGGTGGTGATATTCTCTGCATATGTCTTTCTGCTTGTGGTGTATCTCCGTGTCGGACACCGATCTCCAGATCGAGTTTATCACACCATTTTGAAAGCCTGTCGAGCATGTCACGATTAAGGCTTTTTAATGGCGTTATATAAAGAACTGCTATCGGAGTGTGTTTTTCCGAAACAAGTCTGCTGAAAAGCGGGAGCATAACAGACTCTGTTTTTCCAAGACCTGTACCAGCTATCACCAAAACATTATCGTCTTTCAAAACCCGAGGTATAACTATTTTCTGGATTTCCGTGGATTTAGAGAAATACTCTTCAGCTAATTTTCTGACTTTTGGATGCAATAATTCGAATGACATAATATGAATTATAACTATAGACAAATGATAATGTCACGAACAAAGATTTATACTCATTATCACAGACTTTCCAGTAGACCCAGTTCTATCCCGTCTATTAAATAGGCTCTTGGCAATTCAATTTTTTTTGCAACCGGTCCATGAAACTCTTTTTTTTCATTAACAGGAAATGTCCCGGCAAGCTCATTAAAGCATGGCATTATTATTAGCTCTCTGCCATCATAAAATCCTTTTATCCATACAGGCTCAACATAGCTATTTCCTAATTTATCTTTAAATTTTATTCCAGGATGATTGTGAGCTATGACAATTTTTTTTGCGCTGGTTTCCGGCAGTTTTGTATGCCCGTGAAGAAAAATATAATCTGAAATTTCATACCATGGTTTTACAATGACATTTGTGTCATTCAGTAACGATTCAATATTACCATCATGATTGCCTTTTACAAGTATAATTTGATATGCATTTATTTTTCGAATAAATTCAGGAACTTCATTTTCTTCCTGAAAAGACGGTATCGGTATTCTGTGACGCAGGTCGCCGATAATTATAAGATTTTTTGTTTTTGTTTTTTTCAGCAGGTAATTGATGCGGTCACTCAAATTTTCAACCTGGCTTGGCAATCGCACGCCAGCTTCGTAAATTTCCCGTGTAATGCCAAGATGGATGTCAGCAATCACTAAAAAATCTGCAATTTTCATGGCTGGAAAGTTTATGATGAAACGTATGTCCTTTTTTATACTACTTAACATAAAGTCTTATTCTCTTTATAAAACTATTAAACCCTGATTTTTCTAATGTCACCAGCACAAATCCATGCAGCCATTGAACCAAATCCTGACTTATCAATTTCAAATGGCTCAACTTTTTCCACACTGTCAAAGAACACAAGTATGCAGTAATTTTTATTTGTCATATAATCCTTAATTTCCCGTGGTATTTCGTTGGTAAGCTTGCCAACACCTAAATCAGATTTTCCATATTTGTCAAATATTTCTTTAGTCTTTTCAGATGTGAGTTTGTCAAACTGTAATACTTTGATTGCTTTAGCTTTGACACTGACAGGCTCGCCAGAATCCTTAAAATAAATAGTATCACCAGAACTGATTTTGTTCCATGGCGGATATCTGGACTTGTACCAGCGGGATTCAACTGTCTTCTCGCCGGAAAGAATTTTTTGAATCAATCCCCACGACTTTCGCATTATTGCAACGTGATGCATAAAAATAATACCTCATGTTTTATCCGAATTACTCTTCTTCGTCATCATCAGGTGCAGGTGTTTCTGGCTCATCCATTGAAACAGGTGTTACGTGTTTTATGATGACAACATCACCAATAGACTGAATCATCTGATAAGGTACTGTTATTCCCCGTTTATTTCCGATTATTCCTGCCATAAAAGAGCCTTTAATGGCATCCACAACAATAGACTGCACCCTGAATTTGTCAAGGTCAACAACCATATCAGAAATTTTTCCACTATAGACACCTTTGGTTGTAAAGACATCCTTTTCAATCAATTCTGAGAAACTTTTAACATTAATTGCCACAAAATTACCTCCCATGTAAATAATATACTGTAAATAGAAACATTTAAACTTTTCCAAGACAAGCTTTATACATAATATGCAGCAGAGCTGCCTGTTAAAAATGCTGGGATGGCCGAGTTAGGTTTAAGGCGCAGGCCTGCTAAGCCTGTGAGCATTTGCTCGCGAGGGTTCAAAATAACCCTTTCTTTTCTTAAAAGAAAAGAAAGCGTTAACGAAAAGAAAAGAACTACACTTAACAAAAAACATGGCAATTCACGATATGACAATTGTCAGAATGTTTCTTTTGGCGGACGCATTTTTCTTTATAGAGAAAAAAGGTGTTGGGAATTTCCCTCTCCCAGCGCTGGGCCGGTGGTCTAGTACTGCCCTTTTTATTTTAGAAAAAGAAATTGAGGGCAATGGAAAATGGTTATGACGCTGCCCTTACAAGGCAGAAACCGCAAGTTCAATAAAGCCCTTTCTCTTTTAGAAATATGGCTTGGAAATTCTTGCTCGGCCCATTTGTATTTATATATATAATTCAAAAAATTAATTAAATAAAGGATGGATATAAATGAAAAGTCTGGAACAATACGCTGAAAAGCTGGATTTCAGAGGATTGGTAATATCATCAATAATTACAGCACTGAGCTTTGTAGTCGGTCTTTTCTGGAAGGATGCTATACAAAGCACCATAGATTTATATTTTAAGCCCGGCGAAGGTTTATTATATACTTATCTGGCTGCTCTTATTATTACAATCGCAGTGGCAGTGATTGCATTTCTACTGATAAGAAGCCAGAACATAACTATTAAAAAGCTGATGGCATCAGAACATATAAACAAAATAAAATTTATGAATATGGAAGATCGGATAAAATGGTTTAAAAAAATGAAATATGCGAATATAATAGATGATATAGCCAATGAAAGGTTTGATACGAAACCGAAAAAATCTGCTAAAAAAACAAAGGGCAAAAGTAATTGAATCTATATGATACTGCTCCCATAGTCTAGCCCGGCCAAGGATGTCGTATTGTTTTCAGGTTTTTTGGAAACAATGCATAAGCCTTTCGAATAAGATTTTCTTTTGAAAAAGAAAATCTTAAGCAAAAGAAAACTCTTTTGGAGCTAGCCGAAGACTCGGGTTCGAAACAATCTTTTTCTTTTCAAAACATTGATAAAAAAGAAAAAGATGGGAAATTCCCGATGGGAGCATTAAGCCTTTTTCACTGCAAATAAAGTATTCATGGCAAAGCCATTTTCTGGAAAATTTAACAGAAAACGAAAAATAGTTCATGACTGTATACTATCAGGGCTGTGATTTTATATCAACTATCTACATGCCCAAATCCATTGTTTTATTACTTCTCTTACCTCTGGATCATATTGATTTTCAGCTACAATCTGTTCAGCAAGATATTCTCTTCCTATTTGATTTAATGCCTGTATAACATACGGAGCATATGTTTGCGCTGAAACATATCCTCTCACAAAAATCCTCAGCTCCCTGTCAGTATAATTAGAAAGCTCTTCACACAAAGCTTGATATTTCATTGAATCTCTTCTTATCATGTTATCATATTCTTCTTAAATTTATTTAAAAGACCTTTAACGATAAGGCTGTGGGACAAAACCTCTAAAATTCTAATTCAATAACATGAGATTATGCCAAACACCTTTGCATAACAATGCAGTATCAATTCTTTCATCTTTCTT
>JAGVVW010000046.1 GCA_018304635.1 Candidatus Aenigmatarchaeota archaeon | reverse complement strand
CATATCGCCTTTCTCAAGTTGCCACATAATTTAATCACCAAGAAATATATGGTGATTGCTAATATATAAAAGTTCTGAAATTAAGTGAACATACTATAATAATACGAAATTGTCATAAGTTTTAATTTATTTCTATGCTAATAAACTATTATTAAAATAAAATAATATCGTAATTGCAGGGGTACTCAAGTTTGGTCAAAGAGGCAAGGTTGAGGAGGCCCTTTCTCTTTTAAAATCCGACGACGAGAAACCAAAAGATGCAGCTTCGCTGCATCAAGTCTTTAGCTCGTCTTGGAATTTCAGAAACGAAATCAAAAGACGCATCTTTCAAAAAGATGCGTCAGGTTTTCTGTTTCTGAAATAGAGAAAGTCCTTGGGGAAAGAGAAAATACTAGCAACTTTGTTGCTTATAATCATATCTCAGGATCTTCAGATGCCTTGTGCGTTAGAGCCTTTGGGTAGGTGACGAATCGCTGCGCGAGTTCAAATCTCGTCCCCTGCATTGTCACATTTAGAGAGTTACCGTTAACTTTAAATACTACTAAATAATAGTAAATATATGGTTTACTATGATGATTCTGAATTAAGATCCTTTATTAAAGGAATGGAACGAACAGCAGAAATTATAGACGAAGAAAGAGCTGATTACATAGTTGCACCTATGATGGGTGCTGTTCCATTTATAGATGTAATGAATATCGTATATCCTGCATTCGATCCTGAAAGAGTAAAATATATGCCTGCTTCAAGTAGAATAGGAGAAGATGTTTCTTCTTTAGTAAGATTGTGGTTTGAAAAATTTTTAGATGACATCAAACCGAGTGAAAGAATAAACATAGTAATTCCTGATGAAGTAGTTGGTGGCGGATCATTAACAAAAAACATAAAAGCTGTTTCTCTTGCAGTCAGTAGCAGGAAAAAGGCGCTTGCTCACGGCGATATAGGAAAGTTTTATTCTGCAGTCAGTACAAGAGATGAAAAACTTGCTGGAGAGATAAATGCATTACTTGATTATGAATATACATTTGATATTAATGGACTTCTAAGAGCTAAGGAAATGAACAGAGAAATATATAATGAACGTGGCAAGCAAATCACTGATGCATTGAAAAGATATTACAGTGATTTTATAAATGTCAGATATGTAGGAATCCAGGACAAAAAACGCAAGGGAAGGAGAAATAAAGAATACATAAAACTCGTTGATAATGATGTTGTTATACCCGTTGATGTTGATAGAATCATAACTCTCGACAGGCCTGAACTGTGTCCAGCGAGATATACTATTAGAAGAAGACCAATCGGACAGAAAGAATATATAAAATATTTGCCATCAGTTTCAGAGATAGTTATAACAGATGAATATAGGGATTTTCTTCATGCTATATCTGGCATGGTCGGAAAAGATCCTGATACTACCGAAACTGTAAATACACTGAAATTATTTGAGTGTTCCAGATATCTGGAAGGTTCTCCGTATTTACAGGAACAAGGTTTTTAAATTCTTTTAATTGAGAATTTTAATTATATGAACACTCTTGTTACAGGTTCAGCTGGCTTCATCGGATCGCATATAGTTGACAGAGTTTATATGAATGATCATGAAGTCTATGCAGCATTCAGACCTGAAAAGAATATTAGTAATATTCTCCATATAAAAGATAAAATTACCATGCTTCCTACTGATATGCAGTCTGAGGATCATGTCAAAAAAATGATTGAAAAATCGCAGCCGGATATTATTTATCACATGGCTGCGCAGAGCTATGTTACAATTTCATGGAAAGAGCCTGTCAGAACAATGCTTACAAATGTAATGGGTACAATGTATTTGTTTGAAGCTGTGCGCAAAATGGGTATTGATTCGAAAATTATTGTAGCCTGCTCCAGTGCTGAATATGGTTTGACTTATGAAAATGAAATACCGATAAAAGAATCCAAGGAGTTCAGGCCAACTAGTCCTTATGCAGTTTCAAAAATCGGGCAGGATATGCTTTCTTATCAGTATGCAAAAACATACGGAATGAAAATTTTTCGTGCAAGATTCTTCAATATTACGGGTCCTAGAAAAGTAAATGATGCCTGCTCAGATTTTATACGAAGGGTTGTTGATATAGAAAAAGGAAAAAGCCAAAAACTGCTTGTCGGTAATTTAGAATCTGTGCGCGATATAACAGATGTTCAGGATTGTATAAACGGGATGAATACAATTCTTGACAAAGGAAAACCGGATGTTTACAATATATGCAGTGGCAATCGCTATAAAATAAAAGACATCGTGGATATAATACTTTCCTTATCAGTTGTTAGAGTTAAGCCAGAGCAGGATCCTGAAAAATTGCGAATAACTGATGATCCTATATTTATTGGTGACAATTCAAAAATAAAGGTTCTGGGCTGGTCACAAAAAATACCAATAGAAAAAACACTGGCAGATATGATGGAATACTGGCGGAAACAGTGATTATTAATACCTTTCACATCATTTGATTTCAGAGGTGTCGATATGAGTAAGGAATTAGTTATCTGGGACTTTATTTTGGAAACAAGGAAAACAATAGATGGAGTTAATTCGAAAGCTCCTCGCAAATATGAAAAACCTGAACTAAGACAAAATCATACACCAGAGTACACTTCAATGACATGTTTTTCTGTTGATGGTGGATATAAATAAAAATGATAATGCAGCCAATAAACATCGAAGGCAAGATTCAGGAGATTGGAAACAGACCATGGTATCCAGTTGATGTGGCAAGAGTTAATAATCAGGTTGTACGAATAGCATTATTCAGAGGGGAGTATCATTGGCACGTGCACTCAGATGAGGATGAATTATTTTATGTGCTCAAAGGAGAGATGACAATTCAGATGAAAAAACCTCATTCAGATATAATATTACATGAAAGTGAAATTGCAGTTGTGCCAAAGGGTGTTGAGCATTGTCCAAAAAGTGATGCAGATACTTATGTTCTGATGTTTGAACCTTATACACTCCAGAGCCGTGGAAATTAGAAAAATCGAGCTTCATATTCGTCTTCATCGTCTGTAATTGCTATTCTCTTAACAACCCCTCTTAATTCAATATTCTATACATCATATAATTTCTATGATGTCAAAAAAAAGAATTGAATACCTTAAACAGGTATCAAGTAAATTTGATATACAGATATTTCAACAATTACCAACACACATAAGGCATAGATATCTCTAGTAAAATCGTAGCTGGAATGAAATTGGGCATTCCGCTGAAGAGAATGATCTGTTTAGAAAACTTGCTTCAAAAAAGATAATAACAAATGAGCTGAAAAAAAACTCATATCAATGAAAGGTTTCAGAAATTTACTTGTTCATAGATACGGTGGCATTGATGATGAGATAGTGTTCGAAGCATCTAAAAATGATATAAAAGACTTTCTTCGGTTCAAAGAATAAATTTCAAAATGGCTGAAAAACAGTAAGTGAAAGATGTTCGCTGTGTTACAGGCAATAAATGTTCAGGCACTCTTCATCAACATAGCCCATTTCTTTGTTTTCTTTATTGCCCTGATAATTTCCCTGACATTTTCTACATTTTCTTCAGAAACAGTTCCCGTGATAATTATATCCGCACCTGCTTTTGCAATTTTTTCAGCCTGTTTCGGGGTTCTGATACCGCCTCCAACAATCAATGGAATATTTAATTCTTTTTTAACACAAGAAATAATTTTTTCAGGTATTGGCTCTAGAATTCCTGAGCCACCTTCAAGATAAACAAGTTTCATTCCCATTAATTGAGCAGCTATTGCATATCCAACAGCTTTTTCAGGCTCGCTTCTTTTAATTAAATTTGCTTTACCAACTTTACCAACTTTTCCTCCGGGTTCTACAATTATATATCCCATCGGTATTGTTTCAATATCAGCTTTCTTTATCATCAGTCCAGCTTCAGCCTGAATCCCGGTTATCCATTTTGGATTCCGTGAATTGAGCAGAGACATGAATAGCAAGGCACTGGCTTTTTTAGAAACACCGTTTATTCTGCCCGGAAACAAAATTGAAGGAAGTTTGTTTTGATTTGCAAAATAAATTATCTTTTCTGCAGATTTCTTACTGACATTTGTTGAGCCGCCAATCAGGATAGCATCAGTTCCAAATTCACCAACAAGCTTTATCTTCTTTTCGATCAGCTGCATTTTTTTCGGATCAGGATCAAAAAGGCTGAAATGTAGTGTTCTCTTTTTGGTTTCATTAAGAATCCAGTCATGAACATGCATGAAAATACTTGTCAGTTTGGGTTTTTATGTTTTTTATCCACATGAATACGTTCTAATGTAGTAAAAAATTTTCTTTGAAAACTATCTATATCTTAAACCATTTTAATTGTTCAGGTTTCAGATTTATTGTCGGGTGTATACGATCGAGATGACCGTGTTTTTCTGCTTCTGTCCATCCAATTTGGTGAAACATATCCATATTCAGAAATTTCTAAAATTTTCTTCTGCACAAGTAGCACCAGAATTGCCTCCCTCGTGAGACCTGTTTGCCGGGACAAGAAGTTCAGTGGACATTTGTTCAATGGAAGGGAAATCCTTTCCCAATATTTTTGCATAGATATCTGTTAATTTTTCCCTGTATTTCTGAATGTCCTCGCGCAGTTCGGCGATATCTCCAAAATATTCAAACATAGTTTATAACTTTAATTTTATAACTATAAATACCCGAGTTTGACGATTATCCATATCAACCCCTGGGCATTATGAAATGAACAACAAACAATATCAGATAAAGAGCAGCAATGCCAACAGCCCACATAGAAACTTCATCATGAAATATGGCTATACGCAAAATTTCTATGGCTAACAAAAGTCCGAGGAAAAATCGCACATAACTCATCGCACTTGGCATAATCTGAAACACCTCTGAATTTATACTTGGAATATTATTATATTGGTTTTGAATATATATCATCCAACGGGCTTTGAATATTTTTTAATTTACTGTCAGCTACATGAGTATATGTCTGGGTTGTTTGTAATCTCGCATGACCTAAAAGACTCTGGATATATCTTATATCAACTCCCCTTTCCAGCAAATGGGTTGCAAAGGAATGCCTGAATGTGTAGCAGCTTACATCTTTTCGGATACCTGCTTTTTTCACCGAATATTCAAAAATTTTTTGAATGGATTTAATTGTATATTTATCTTTTCTACCGAAAAACAAATTTTCCTTTTGCTGTATCTCTTTATGTCATCTTCTTTAATATCATGCGGTTTATTTTTGACAAAAATCAGAAAATCCTTTACAAAAAACAAGTAAGATTTCTTTGTCTTACTGCTGAAGCCACCCGAGTCCAGTTCTAATTCTAGCTTGTTGGGTTCGTCCATACATTATTATATATACATTAAATATATCTAAAAGACATTTAACAGTATACAAATGTCTTTTGATATATCAAATAATGTTAAACGTTATTTGAATATATAAAAGTATCTATATAAGTTGTTCTATTCAATAATTTCAGGGGCTAACGATGGGGGCAATTTTTCAAGTAAGCTGACTCGCTCCGCTCGTCAGCTAATTTTTTGCTAACTTTTGTTCTTCATGTTATTTTTTATCAGAGCTTCGAATTCATCCGGTGGCAAATAACCAATAGATGAATGAAGCCTCTTCTTATTATTATAAACCAATTCGGTAAACTCTTGAGAACTTTGCAAAACCTATTGATTACCCTCATTTCAAGCATGATTCATTGTAATTCCTTTGGAATTACATGTTTCGGAAATCGGCTAAAGTAGACGTTCCTAAAAAATATCTCAATAGAAGAGTATACGTGATAATCTCGAAAGAAAGATTACCCTAGTTTTGTCCCACACTCAGTTCACACAAAATCTATATAAATACCGAAATTCATCATATATTATAAATCAACCAAATGGGTGTTTTATAATATGAAAAGAAGCGAGATTATAATTCGGGAATTTTCACTGAAAGGCAAAAAAATAATTACTGCCGCTGAACTCAAAAACGTATGCGATAGATACAGCTTTGATTTCAGAAAAACTAAAGTCGTGCTTTTGAATAAGGGTTATCTTGTTACTATATTTCGGGGCATTTATTATCTGAAAGATTATAACGAGAAAAAGACAGATGTAATAAAATACTTTGCAAACGAGCTTCTTTCTTTAGGTCTTGCAGCAAAAGGTGTAAAAAACTGGTATTTTGGCTTAAATACCGCACTGAAACTGCTCAATGTAACTCATGAGACTTTTGCTGTAAATTACGTACTTAATGACAAATTCAACAGGATGATGCCAATAGAAGTTCTTGGCTCAAAATTCTTGTTCAAAAAAATAAAAACGCCATTGTTTTCGTTTGGACTAAAGGAAATAAAAACTTCAAACAATATAATAGTAAAATACAGCGATATTGAAAAAACATTGCTTGACATGGCTTATTTGTATCGGCTTTCAGGAAATACCGAAAATGCCATATTACCCCTGATAAAAGAATATAGAAGTGAAATAAACATAAGTAAAATGCTTTCTTATTCAAAGAACTATCCGGCAACTATAAGAAATATGATTATCGGGGCATTGGAATGAATAAAGAAAAACTGAAGGACTTCATTGCGTTTTTGAAAAATAAGACAGTCATAAAGTCAGAAGAATTAATTGAGAAGGATTTTTACATAAACATGTTATTACAGAAAATAGGAACCGGCGAATATGCATTCAAAGGCGGTACTTGTTTGTCAAAAGTGTATTTGAATCATCACCGGATTTCGGAAGATATTGACTTCACATTTATCAATCAAAATATCTTTAAGGGCAAAAGTACAAAGCAGATAAAGAAAATTTGTTCTGAGAAAATAACGTTTTTCGGTGAATTGCTCGAAAGTATTGCAAAAGAATATGACTTCGATTTCAAACTTCAGAAAAGCAACAAAAGATATGTTGAACTTGGAAGCAACAACAAGCTTGCAACTTTCAAAATGTGGTATCGTCCGGTAGTTATTGATGCAGAATCGTTCATAAAAGTCCAGATAACTTTTCTTGAAATCATAAAATACCCGATAACAGAAAAAGTAGTATTATCACTTGTAGATGCAGACGCATTTTCACAAACGGATAGGATATATTTTTCGGATTATATGGACTTATACAAGCCGTTGAAACTCCGGGTTTATGATTTGCGGGAAATCGCTTGCGAAAAGATACGCGCATTGCTGACAAGAAAAGGCATCAAAGCACGTGATATCGTTGATTTATATTTTATCGGAAAAATACATAGAATCAATGTCGATGCATTGAAAGATGCCTGTATTGAAAAAATAACTTTCGCGATCAAAAGTTATGAAAAGTATAAAAAAAACATTTTGACAAGAATGGACTTATCTGAAAAAAATCTTGTTTTGGATAATGTAGAACATTTTATGATTGCTGAGATTGATAAAAAGGATTTTGATGCGTTCATCAAGAAATTGTTTGCTTTTTTGGAAAAAGTGAAGACAGCAGCCCTGCTAAATAAAAGAACATATAGCAAGTAATTTATATATCTGAACTTACTTATATATATTATGAGTTGGAATTTAGCTCGAGGGGAAGAGTTTCTGTCGGACTTTTCTCTGAACGAGTTGAAAGAAAGGGCATCGGCAGAAAAGAGAAGACAACCACATGTGCGATTGTTGGTGGCATTGAATCGTAAAGAAGGCAAGAGTATTGATCAAATATCGCAGGCAGTGGGTTTGCATCGGCGAGCAGTTCATGATATTCTGCATGCTGTGTTGCATAATTAAAGATTTTCGTTTGTCAACACATCAAACACCCGTTTTTTTGCATTATATTTTCTCAGATGCCTGAGAACAATTTTCATATT
>JAGVVW010000016.1 GCA_018304635.1 Candidatus Aenigmatarchaeota archaeon | reverse complement strand
TGAATGTGCCTGCGATGAAATATCATTTGCGTAAAACATTCAATGATAAAAAGTCTTTACCTAAAATGTTCCATTATTTAGTGAACTAACTATAAGATATCAGACATTCGTTCCATAAGTATGTTTTTTGTTTGATGAAAAATACTACTATAATTTTTACTCATCAAAAAACCTTCTCGCATTTTTCTCTGTTGCTTCAAGCACCTGATTTTTAGGTAGTTTTTTAATCATTGCGACAATTTCAGCGCTCTTTTCGATTTTCCATGGCCTGTTTATAAGTTCATTTGACTCAGGATCAGCCCACGGAGAATCAGTTTCCAGAACCATGTGCTCCATAGGAATCTTTTTTGCAATATATTTCAGGGACTTGGATTTGCAGACAACTGTATTTATTGAAATCATATAGCCGTGCTCCAGCGCATGCTTGAGTTCTTCGTTTTTTCCGCTGAAAAAATGTATAAGAAAAGACATATTATAATTCCCAATAATTTCAAAAACCCGATGAAAAGCATCCCGGCTTAGCCCTGAACGAACATGAAGCACAACTGGCTTTTTCAATTCTTCAGCCAAATCCAGAAATTGTTTGAAAACTTTTTCTGTCAGTTCCTGATTTGTTTTATCTGTCACATGCCAGTAATCCAGCCCTATTTCGCCGATAGCTGAAATATATTTTTCATTTTGTTTTATTTTTTTGATATACGATAAAATTTCTGCCTCTGAATGCTCCAGAACGTGGGTTGGATGAATGCCAGCAGATAGGAAAACTGTGTCAGAATTCTCCTGTCTCAAAATTAAAGACCTGTCAAAATCAGAAGGATTTGCAACACTAGTCATTGCATTGCAGTTTAGATTTCTGCATTCCTCGATAACCTCGTTTGGCATGTACTCAAGATGGCAATGAACGTCAAACATAAGAACTTAATGGCTGCGAAAAATATAAATTTGTAAAAAATCTGGTTTTAATTAATTTTTATATATAATTGCATAGTTTATAAATATGGACATATTTACATTAATAATAATTATTGCAGGTCTTTTCCTTTTTGAGACAATAAGCAGTATAGATAATGCTATAATAAATGCTCAGGTTCTTTCAACAATGCAACCCAAAGCAAGAAGGTGGTTTCTTATATGGGGCATGATTTTTGCAGTTTTTATTATTCGTGGCTTACTGCCATGGTTAATTGTGTGGGCAAGCACGCCTGAATTAGGACCGATAGGCGCATTAACAGCTACATTTAGTGATGACCCGAGGGTTTTGGCTGCTATTGAAACTTCTGCACCTGTTTTGCTGATGGGTGGCGGAACTTTTCTTATATTTTTGTTTTTGCACTGGCTGTTTCTGGAAGAAAAAAACTACGGACTTAAAGGAGAAAAATTTTTTACTAATCAGGGTGTCTGGTTTTTTGCCATTGCATCTGTTCTATTATCAGTTATGGTATGGTTTGCACTGAAAATCAATACCATGGTTGCTTTTGGCGCTGTAGTAGGTTCAACAGCATTTTTTATTACTCATGGCTTTAAGCAGAACGCAGAGCACCGCGAAAAGCAATTGATGAACAAAGATCTTTCTGATGTAAGCAAAATATTTTATTTGGAAGTTATTGACGCTACATTTTCTATTGACGGAGTTCTGGGTGCTTTTGCATTCACTCTTTCTGTTCCATTGATTATCATAGGCAATGGTCTCGGTGCAATTGTAGTTAGGCAAATGACTATCAAAGGCGTGGATAAAATAGGAAGATATGCTTATCTTAAAAACGGGGCAATGTACTCAATTTTTGTTCTCGGTGTAATTATGGTTGCTGACGGCTTTGGAATTCATATTCCTGCATGGCTGTCGCCTTTAACTACATTTGCAATAGTAGGGTTTTTCTTTTGGAAATCCAGAAGGGAAATTATACGAAAATAACAATCTGCCACGTCCAGGATGCACTGGAAATCCTATTGGTATTCTCTCGTCAATTCAGACATATTTTGACATCTTTTCAATATTGACTTTCCACTATAATTTGGTGAAAGAGCAGTACCCGATCTTGTCGCATTCAGTCTTCATTTTATTCCACACCTTGTTTTCTTTTATTACATCCAATGCAGTCGGATAGAGGATATTATTCTCCTTGAAAATATGATCCCTCAATGAAGAAACTATAAACCGTGAAGTGCTGTTAAGGCTTTTCTTGAACTCATTAAAATTCATGCTCTCGGCATTTTTAGCGAGCTTTATAAGTTCTTTTTTATTTTTTCTTAATTCCTCGTGCTCGTATCTCATGACCTGAGGCGGACATGTCACCCCTCTTTTTTCGAGCTCAGGGAACAACACATCTTCCTCACGTCTGTGATGAGATTCTGCTTCATTAAGGTATTTTGAAATCTGAGATAAATTCTTAAATTCTCCATTGCCTTTTTCATATCTCCACATTTTTTGTATGTTTTTGTTGGATTTCTCAAGTTGGCCCAGAAATTCAAGAATTTTTTCATGTTCAGCTGTCATAGTATGAATAACATGTCCTTTCTTCAGATCTTTTGATTTTGTTAATTTACTGCTAAGTATCTTTATATGAACATCACATAATGCCCTCATATCATCTGACGATAATCCGGATTCAGTAAGTTTTTGCTCTGCTAATGACAGTTCTTTTGGACTGATTGATTTCAGTATTCTTCCAGCTTCTTTTTTCACATGTTCAGATTCTTCGCCACTGTTAAGGCGTTCTAATATTTTTATCAGTTTGTCAACATTGTTCATAACCATTCCTTCCTTATTCATTTTGAGCATGATGCCGATTTCAGAATCAATCCTTTTCGATTTCATTATCACACATGCATATAATTTTTTCGCCTGTTATATATTTATAGGCTTCGTATGCAGCATGTGTTGCTTCAGCAGCACCGGTTATAGCCTGCTTGAAATCATTATCAGTCACATCGCCAGCTGCAAAAACACCTTTTATATTTGTACTGGAATGCTTGTCAATTGATATTTCATCTTTATCATTCAGCTCAACGCCAAGATTTTTTGCAAGCCCTGATAATGGGATGCGACCGATCTCAATGAAAAGCCCGTCCAGTTTGAATTTCTTGGTACCCTCATATGGTTTGTCAAAAAAAACATTTTCTAAAAGTTCATTTCCTTTTATTTCCATGATATTTGTATTGTTGATTATTTCGATTTTTTTGTTCTCAAGAATTCTTTTCATGTTGACTGGCTCAGGACGTATTTTATCACCGCGATAAATTATGTAAACTTTTTTGGCGTAACCAGCCAGAACAAGTGCTTCCTTCACAGCTGAATCAGACCCGCCTACAACACCGACTATCTTATTTTTATAGAAAGCACCATCACATAAAGCACAATAATGAACTCCGCGGCCAGTAAATTCCTTTTCACCAGGAACATTCAGTTTTCGCCATTCCGTACCTGTCGCAAAAATTATAGTTTTTGTATGGAAATGTCCATTTTCAATAAAAATTTTGAAGCATCCGTATTTGCATTTTTCAATTTTTTCCACATGATCTTTTACAATTTGAACATCATAATCTTTTGCATGCTCCCGGAATTTCCCAATCAGTTCAGAACCGCTTATCTGCTTGAATCCCGGATAGTTGGAAATATCATTAGTCAGGACAATAGTACCGCCAACATGCTGATCAATAACAGCTGTTTTCATCTGAAATCTGCCTGCATAAATCCCAGCACTCAGACCTGAAACACCAGCGCCAATAATAACTATATCATACAAATTTGTTTCATGACTGGATTTGACATTGCCTCCTGATTCAATACTGCCTCCTGATTCAATACTGCCTCTTGTTTTGTATTTATATTTATTATTCACCATCAATTTCCACCGTTTTGCCTCATTGCATTTTTATAATTTTCATTTACTTTGTCCCAGTTGATAACATTAAAAAATGCTTCGATATATTCAGCTCGTCTGTTTTGATACTTCAGATAATATGCATGCTCCCAGACATCTATACAAAGTACAGGAATACTACTGGCACTCAGAGGTGAATCCTGATTTGCTGTAGATGTTATTTCCAGATTGCCTTTTTTTACAACCAGCCATGCCCAACCGCTTCCAAATAAACCAGCTGCATCTGAAAACTGCTTTTTGAATGCATCAAAGCTTCCGAATCTTTTCTCTATATTTTCAGCAATCAGGACTTTTATTTTTACATTTTTTCTCAGCAACGGCCAGAAAAAAGAATGATTTAGATGCCCGCCACCATGATTTCTAACAGCTGTTCTGATGTTTTCTGGAATTTTGTCAAGTTTTTTCATCAGTTCCTCTATGGATTTTTCCTGCAATTCTTTACAGCTGTTTAAAGCTGCATTTAATTTATCAACATAAGCCTGATGGTGTTTTGTGTGATGCACTATCATTGTCTTTTCATCAATATACGGTTCCAGTGCATTGTAATCATATGGTAATTTTGGCAAAACATGAATTTCTGATTTATTCATACTTTCACCCCCCCCCATTCAGTCATAATCCCCACTCTCATTATGGATTTATATCCTTCAGTATATAAGTTACACAATTCACAATATATTCATTGTGAACTCAATATCTCATCTTTCATCTTCATTGTTTATTTTCATTGCTTGTATTTTCTATCGGCAGTCCCGCTCCAATCCAGTCTTTTATTCCAGATTCATAATCAAAAACATTTTTATATCCCATCATATCAAGAGTTTTTGCTGCTGTTGGAGAAGCCATGCATTCAAGACTCGCACAATAGACAACTATTTTTTTGTTTTTATCGGTTATTGTCCTGCTCACGGATCTTTTAAAATTTCCTTCACTTAACGGAATATTAACAGCGCCTTTTATGTGCTGCTGTTTGTAATACTTTTTTGAAAGAACATCCACCAAAACAAAATCCTCTCTACTTTCCATCATCTTTTTTAGTTCACCTGTTGTTAGAGCATTCATAATTACTCTCCTCCTCAGAATTTGAAATGATGCAATTATTATCAGCGTCGTGTCTTAGAAAATATTAATAGAAAAGTGAATATCAGCTATAATAATTTGTATACACATATATTTATAGTAGAAAACAATGACGGATTATTTAATTCCCAAAGCCTGCTTTAATCTTGGGATGTCAAACCCGATGATTATTTCTTCTTTCCCGTCTTTTTCAACCCATGTTTGAGGCACGCCATACTGGTGCGATTTTTCAATCATTTTCTGTGCAGCTTTCTGATCTGCACCAACATCAACTTCTTCGAATTTTATGTTATGTTCCTGAAGAAATTCTTTAACTAGTGTACAAAAATAGCATGATTCTGTTGAATTAACTGTGACACGCATAATATCACCAATTTACTTACTTCTACTCAGATTTTAAATACTTTTATTTTTACTTGGTGTCGCTATCAAAACAAATCCAGATTCATTTAGAGAATTTGCAAAATTTGCAATTTCTCTGGGAGTACCCGTCACTTCCAGAACATATTCAACTTTTCGTGCTTCCATCATATTATCCAATAGATAAACTTCAAAAACTTATTTTTCTACTGGTCTTTCTTCTCTCTTATGGCCGACTGTAAGCTTTATCAGGTTTGTCCTTCCTATAGGAATGCGCTTTAAAATACCGCGTTCTTCAAGACTTTGAATAATTCTGGAAACTTTGCTTTTGGAGTAATCCATTTTTTTGACAATTATTTTTTGGTTCATTGGCTTTTTTCCTTCCATTAATATTCTTACAAGCCTTTGTTCATCTGCATTCAGTATTGGTAATAGGGAATCTATTGTCTGCTTGTGTAACCAGAACCATATTCCAAATGCTAAACCTGATGTAATGATCATGATTACTACTATCCATAAGACAGGAGATTGATTGTTTTCTTCATAAAAAACAGATACATCTATTCTATCTCCAAGTTTTGGCTTGTCTGATATCCATCTGACAAATATTATTCTCCCGTCTGTTCCGCTAATGCCATAATCAGGCTCAAAAGGCTCAAGGCTGAATTGACTTAATTTGGACTTATCAGCCAGAACAGATTTTAACGGCAGTTCAACAGTAACAGCAAATCTATCTGAGCTTTCAAAAACCGGCAATTTAAGAGTAAATTGATTCAGATTATTAAACTGATTGATTAATCCGCGGGCACGAAACCTGTAATTAACACTTTTCCCGTGTATATTGTTGCATTTGATAAAGGTGCCTACGTCTAAAAATTCCCTGTCGCATACAACAGATTGATTATCGACAAGAACATCAATATTTTCTGCATAAGCCATGATGAAATAGTCGCTTTTATCAACTGTAGAATTATAATCCAGAACAACAGAAAATATGGCTGAATCTAACTCATCTAAAGAAACTGTCGTCTCCCAATTTCCGAGATTGGCAGCAAATACTTTAATAGGTGATATGGCAAAAAAAATGACAAAAAATATGATCATATATTTTTTCATAATTAATCCCTCTTTAAGATTCTTTTAAATTCTTTTTATTTAAACAAAACATTAATTAACTTGTGTATGATTTTACGTCTCAAACTACAGATTTTGAACTCAATCGTTACGCAGTTTACTATATATATACTTTTCTATAATAATTTAATTAAAGATAATTTAGTTTAGTTGAGTGATTAACATGCAGATAGCCCGAATCAAATTAGTTGGTATGGACCCGGAACAATTAGATAATATTTGTACAGAAATAAAAGATATAGCTAACAAAGTAGGAGCTTCTGTATCTGGTCCGGTTCCATTGCCCACAAAAAAACTGAAAGTTCCGGTTATGAAAACACCATGCGGCGATGGCATGCATCGTGGCGGCGGAGGCGGTAACTGGGAACGATGGGAAATGAGACTGCATAAACGAATTCTGGATGTTGGTGCAAATGAAAGACTAATGCATCAGATTACAAGAATTAAGATACCGAGCAATGTGAATATAGAGATACAATTAACGGATTAAAATCAGATTTATGTAAAAGGGTATATTAAGATACATATAGAAAAATTATGGAATATATTGAGCATAATGCCATACGAAGACTCCATTTATTACCACTTCTATCAACCGGATAGATACTGGGAAAATCGCAGTGGATTTCTTCTATTCTTTGCCTGTTAGGATGCAATGAAACAACAGGAACTAATTGTATCGTCTTCTAAATAATGAACCATAACATATCCCTGTGCCGGACCATGATGTATAGGACCATCATCGTCTAATAAGCGATTTCTAGAATTTTCATAAGGATAGAAAGATGCATTATCTAGTTCCAGCAATAATCTGCCTTCATCATCCTCATGTCTTTTGCTCATTCCAACAACATGCGCCATTCTGTTTAATGTCTGTTGTTTGGTGACAGCATGCCTTTCTTAACAATCTATCTCTTTCAAAACGTGGGCAGCAATCTGGTAAAGTTTCCTTATCATCAGATTCAACAGGGTACAAAGTTTTCATAAGCATATTATTACCATCTACATTAGCAACCACTATTTTTATCGGACCAAAGTCTTCTCGAATAAAATTCACCTGTTTTATACAGTTATCAATAAATCATAGACTTAAAAGTTTAAAAGGAAGTATAATAGAAAAAGAAAAACCATGACGCACCCATGAAAATCTATAAAAGTGCGTCTTTCGGTTGAGGTGTCTTGTCTATGGATATTTACGAGCGCTCAATTGAAGCGCATAAAAAAGCCAGAGGAAAATTAGAGATAAAACTCAAAGTTCGTTTAGAGACAAAGGATGATATCAATCTGTTCTACACACCCGGCGTGGCTGAGCCATGCAGGCAGATTTTTAATGGTTCATGCAGTGTTTTTGATTGTACTATAAAATCCAATACTGTTGCTGTAGTAAGTGACGGCTCTGCTGTACTTGGACTCGGGAATATAGGTGCTGAAGCTGCTCTGCCTGTAATGGAAGGCAAGGCCATATTGTTTAAGCAATTTGCCAATATTGATGCTTTTCCGATTTGCCTCGACACCCAGAAAACAGAAGAAATAATCAATACAGTAACCTGACTTCGCCACTTAGATAATAATTAAAGAAAGGTTATGCATCATGTATTCGAGGTGAAAACATGAAAAGCATAACCTTCTCATTAGGTAGTGT
>JAGVVW010000015.1 GCA_018304635.1 Candidatus Aenigmatarchaeota archaeon | reverse complement strand
ATAGTAGATTGGTTTATTCCAGAAGCTCTAATAAAAAATAACATGAACAAAAGTCAGTTAAAAAATTAGCTGACGAGCGAAGCGAGTCAGCTTACTTGAATATCATAAAGATTTTCGAAATCATCCCATATTTTACCCAATAGAAAACGTTTTATTGATGAAATCTGCCTCGTTATAGACTGGAATTAGGATAGACAGCTATATATAATTGCATGATTTATGCTTTATTAAAAGCTTAAAATTCCAATAGAAACATCTTATAATAGAAAAATTGTAGTAGGTAAGGTTAGTTATGTCACTCACATTGCTCCATCCATACAGTGTATTCATATATGAAATGATAACTTATCCAGTGATATTTTTCTCAGCGATATTCTACTTTATTGCGATAAGAGATCTAGTACAACGAAAAAAAATAACAGTTTCTGAAGAAGTTGATGTAAAATCCAAAAAACTGCCATTTGTAACTATACAAATTCCAACATTAAATGAAATAGTTGCTGTTCGTTGTGCTAAGCGATGTCTTGAACTGGATTATCCTAAAGATAAATACGAGATTATAATAGGCGATGATAGTAACGACAAGAAAATATCCAGAAGAATTGACAAATTTATTCATAAATATTCTCAAGTAAAGGTTTCAAGAAGAGGTAATAACAAAGGTTTCAAAGCAGGAAATCTAAATTATATGTTAAAGCAATCCAAAGGAGAAATTATAGTTATTTTTGATTCGGATTTTGTGCCACATAAAGATTTTTTGAAAAAAATTGTTAAACCATTTGAAGATACTAATGTTGCATGTGTCCAGACAAAATGGGGCTATATTAATAAAAACCAAAACAGGGTTTCAAAGCTTGCTACATCGGTTTTAATGGTTTATCACCATATACTCGCACCTATAAATGAGAGACTGGGTATTTCGCTCTTATTTGGGTCCGGAGAAGCAGTCAGAAGATCTGCGTTAGAAGAACTAGGTGGATGGCAGGAAGGTAGTTTAACAGAAGATGTAGAGTTTTCTGTAAGGGTATTGAAGAAAGGCTATAAAATAAAATATCTCCATAGTTTTGAAACTCCTGGAGAAGTTCCATTTACAGTAAAAGGATTTGCAAAGCAGCAAAGAAGATGGGCATATGGCAATACAAAAGCTTTTATTGATCATTCCAAAGATATATTGTTTGGAAAAATTTTCACCATAAAACAGAAATTATATTTGATGTTCACTTTATTAGGATACCTTATATCGCCGTTCATAGCTATTTTTTTCATATCAGGGACATTGACATGGTTTACTGGAACGCCAGGACCTATAGATTGGGGAAAATTCTTATTTGTGTTTGGAAAAATGTTGTTGTTAACTTCAGGATATTTATTTTCCGTATATGTTGCTCTTCGAAGAGAAGGTGGTGGAAGATATATTTTTAACGTATTCTTTTCATCGCTAACCATTGGCATATTTGTCACATTCTATGTATGCTTGGGTGTCTTGAAAGCATTTATAGGAAAAGGAATGGCATGGACTATAATACCAAAACAAGGAAACCGTGGTGTTAAAATATGATTTTAGAACATATTCTTGGAATCTTTCTTGTTCTTCTTATTTTTTTTCATATCGCCTGGATAATTTTACTGTTGAAAACTAAAACTTACAAGAAAAATTTCACTCCCGTTGTTTCTGTTATAATTCCGGCACACAATGAAGAAAAAACAATACTAAAGTGTTTTCAAAGTATTATAAAATCCAGATATCCAAAAATAAAGGAAATAATAATTGTTAATGATGGCTCTACTGATGGCACTGAAAGTGTTCTTAAATCAATAAAGGACAAACGCCTGATTCTATTAAAGACAAAGCATGTTGGAAAGGCAAAAGCCATTAACACAGCATTGAAAAAAGCTAATTGTGATTATGTTGTTATTTTGGATGCAGATTCAATTGTGGACAAAAATGCAATAATATCTCTGATGGGACCGCTGAAAAAAGATAAAATAGCTGCATCAACCGGGATAATACGGGGAATTAAAACATCAAACCCTTTGACATGGTTTCAGGATTTTGAATATATGCTTTCTTCGGGATTTAGACTCGCATCCAGTAATTATAAAGGCAATGTTATTCTTCCGGGATTCATGGCTGCTAAAAAAAATCTGATAAAAAACTCTTTTAGCAGCGATACTATGTCTGAAGATTTTGATATTGGGTTGGTTTTAAGAAAAAAAGGCTATGAAACAATTGTTGTATCTGATGCTGTTATTCATGTGGATTTACCCAAATCTGTAAAAAGATTATTAAAGCAAAGACTCAGATGGGGAATTGGCACGCTTCAGGGAATGAAAAAACATAAAAAGTTCATTCTAAGCAAGGAAAGTGGAACAATTGGCAGGTTTTCAGTTCCAATGCAATTTTACTGGTATGTGCATGCATCGGTATACTTACCAATAATGCTTTTTATGATATATCATTGGTATAATTATTTTTTCTTTTCAAAAGTTGTTATTACTGATGTCATTTTATACATACTTTCCATAACAACAATATATGGTGTTTTCAATTTAATATACAATATCTTTATAGCGCATTTTTATAGCCTGACACTGTTATCAGCAGCTTCAATTGTTTTGTATTTTATTTCGTTATTTTACGTTGCTCTGCTTATCAAAATCATAGGAGAAAAAAAGCCAAGCCATATTTTCAGTCATGTATTTTTCTTTCTATATTCAATATTGGTGTTTATACCACTTGCCGTGAGTATTATACTTTATAAAATAAAAAAATCCGGAAATGTATGGATAAAGTGATGCCATGATATTCAATATCGCTCTCAGCGTGCTTTATCTGGTGTTTATTCTGCTTTCTCTCTGCCTGGCTTTTATTATTTTATTTTACAGAAAGCCTAAACAAAATGAAAAAACCAGTAAACAACCTTATGTTACAATACAGGTAGTGACATGCGGCGAGCCATTTGAAATAATAAAGAAAACTCTGGAGGCATGTATATCACAAAAATATCCCAAGTACGAAGTGATTGTTTCAGATGATTTCAGAAATAAGCAATTAAATGAATTCTGCAAAAAGCATAAAATAAAGATTGTGCATCGAAAAACCAATAAAGGGTTTAAAGCAGGTGCATTGAACAATCTTTTGAAATATTCCCGGGGTGATGTCATTGCTGTCATAGATGCGGATGATATAATACCTGTAAATTTCCTGAGCGAAACTGTCAGACTACTGGGTGATAATGTAGGATTTGTTCAGGCACAGACAACCAACAGAAATAGTAGCTTAAATAAAATTTCAAGTATCAACAGCATGTTGTATAAAATTTTCTTTCAGGCATTCAGCAGCATGACACCGTTTTACCGCGGCTCATGTGCAGTTATAAGAAAAGATGCTATTAAAAAATCAGGAGGATGGTCAGAAGAAGTTTTGGCTGAAGATGTCAGCATTACCCTAAAAATACGAAATGCAGGCTTTTCATCTTCATATGCTGAAAACGTAAAATGTAGCTCTCTGGCACCTGAAACATTTTCTGTTTTTTTGAACCAGATAACAAGATGGTCTTATGGTACGACACAGGTTTTCATGGATTTTATAAAAAAGAAAAAAATCGCATGGAAATGTATGGCATATACAATAAGCCTGATAATGATGGCTGTATTCCTGCTGTCATTGTACCTGACTTTTTCATCTAATGCAACCTGGATAACGCAATATTTATCAATAGTCTTTGTTATTTCAATTTTTATGCTGATGCTCATTCTGCTGGCTGAACGGGAAACGAACCATAAACAAAAAAATACATCACAGTTCTGCGACTCCAGTACCAGAATTTCTGATAAAGCTGTTTTTTATCTGCTTTTTCACGGACTTTCATTGAGATTAAGTCTGTCCGTGTTAAAAGCCATGTCTGGTACTAGAGAGAAGTTTATCACTACACACGGAAAAAATAAAAAGCCCAGGTCTCTGTTCATCCCGGAAACAATACTTGGATTGCTGGGAGTTATTGCAGCTTTGTCGAACCCGGGGTATATGTCTCTGGTACTGCTAATATTTAGTGCTGGGTTTCTGCTGGTGCCTGTGTTGGGATGGCGGTATAAATAGGTTGCTGTAATAAACTTTCTTGATACTATTAAATCTTTCTAATCTTTGCTATACAATCATGGATGAACAATATAATCAAAACTTCCAAAAATTTTCATTCCCATCATTTAATAGGGGGAATGAAAAAACATAACTGAAAACAATTTGCAGGTATTCTCTTTATTCATCAATGAATTCGATAAATCACTATAGCTTCTGCCTGTGTTTCTGGTCATTCCACATTTTCCTGAATTTGTAGAAATATTCGTATATTTCCGGTTTTTTGCCTATGATAACTTTTCCGTCTTCTATAACTTCTATTTTAATGTGCAGAGGCAGCTCTTCAAAAATTTTTACATCATAATTCTTTTTGTTTATGTTTACGTTTCTCCATACAATACTGAGAAGCTTTCTCATTTCTCCTGGACTTGACAGAGATCCAATAACTATGCATATATCTATGTCAGAACGGGGTGTTGTTTCTTTTTTTGCATAAGAACCATAAATTAACACACCAAGAACATCTTTTTCCAGAAACTGAAAGTCTTTTTTTATTATTTCTCTAACCATTTTCCGACCGCCATAACAAATTCTTTGATATCAGGCAGAATTTCAGTCATAGCATCGAATGCTATTTCATCGTCCAGACCGTTGTATTCGTGCACAATTCTGTTTCTTAGACCATTGAGGTCTTCAAGTATGGGCTTTAGATTATCCGGTAGAAAGCCCAGCTTTATTACTTTAGTTATATTTATATAATCATCTTCGGGTATTTTGCCGCTGTCTTTGAGTATCATTGTTATGATATCCATGCACGCTTCTCCTATCTCCTGAAATGCCTTGTATACAGCGAGCCTGTCCTTTTCTTTCATGAAAAATCCTGATTTCCACTCCTCAATTTCTCCAGCTCGCTTCATTATCAGCTCAAGTTTTTTCATATACCGTTTTCTTCTTTTTTCTTCCATAACATAATTTATTTCTTGAATTATTTAAAAAGAATAAATTAAAACAAGACTTTGGAAAACATCTGAAGTAGGAAGGTATGAAGTTGTTTCTTAATATGTTCGGAGAAATGGGCAACCGAAGCCGCTCTGAATTATATCGGAGTTCAGCTTTTAATTTTTTGCTTCTTATGTTAGAATATGGAATTGGATAAATTAGCTTATGACTTTCTTATGACAGAAAAGTGCTACAAGTTGATACAGAAAGCTGTTATGGAAGGTCGTTTATCGGTCACTGTTGACTTTGATGATATCGATCGTTATGATCCTTTTTTATCCGGCCAGCTTCTGGAATCGCCTGATATGGTTCTGAAATCTTTTAACAAGGCTATATCAGAAATAGAAAAAGATGCTAATATCAAGGCCCGCATTCGTGGACTGCCTGAATCAAGACAGATAAGAATCCGTAATCTTCGCTCGGAGCATGTGGGAAAATTTTCATGCATAGACTGTGTTATAAAATCAGCTTCTGAGGTAAAGCCGCAAATAAGGCAGGGTATTTTTGAATGCCCTGAATGTGCAAGTACAATAACTGTTGATCAGGATTCAAACCTGCTTCAGAAACCTTCTTTCTGCACATCATGCGGCAGGCGCGGTGACTTCCCGATGAAAGACAAAAAAATGATGGATACACGATGGCTCGGTGCCATAGAGCCATTTGAACTTACAACTGGCGAGCAGCCAGGTGAAATACCTGTTTTCATGACTGATGACTTAACGATACCGAGAATGCAGAAGAAAACAGATCCCGGAAACAGAATAAAAATTACAGGTATCATGAAAGAAATTCCAAAATGGATAAAAGGAAAACTTAGCACTAAACTGGATATTTACATTGAAGCTAATCATGCTGAACCTTCAGATACAGAACTGGATGAAATTGAAATAAGCCAGCAGGATGAAGAGCAGATCATAGAATTTTCAAAGGACAAAAATATTTTTAAAAAGTTGGTTGCATCAATTGCACCAGGGATATACGGTCACGATGAAATTAAAGAATCGCTGGTTTTGCAGATGTTTGGCGGTGTTCCTCATGTATTGCCTGATGGCTCAAGAATAAGAGATAACATACATGTTCTGATTACCGGCGATCCGGGTGTTGGCAAGTCGCAACTGCTTAAATTAATAATGAGTATTGTTCCCCGGGGAAAATATGTATCAGGAAAAGGTGCAAGCGGTTCTGGGCTTACTGCAACTGTTGTTAAAAATGAAGTTTTGGGTGGCTGGGTTCTGGAAGCAGGTGCAATGGTTTTGGCTAACAAATCAATTATAAGCATAGATGAATTTGATAAAATGACTAAGGATGATCAAATAGCCATGCATGAAGCGATGAGTATAGGTACTGTAAGTATAGCGAAAGCATCAATAGTTGCAACTTTACCTGCCCAAACTTCTGTTCTTGCTGGCGCAAATCCAAAGCGCGGTCGTTTTGACCCGTATATTCCTGTTCCAGAACAACTTGATATTCCTGAAACTCTTTTATCAAGATTTGATTTGAAATTTGCTTTAAGAGACATACCTAGTAGATCCCAGGATGAACTTCTTGCACACCACATTATAAAATCCCGCTCATCACCAGAAGATATAACACCGGTTATTAGTCCTGCTTTATTAAGAAAATATATTTCTTATTCCCGGAGAATTGATAAAATGGTCTTGACGCCAGAAGCTGCTGAGCGATTGAAGAATTTCTATGTTGATATGAGAAACAGATATGCAAATGAAGAAGTGCCTACGATAGCAATTACATTGCGCCAGTACGAAGCACTTATACGACTTGCAGAAGCATCTGCAAAAATAAGATTAGATGATAAAGTAATGATGGAAGATGCTGAAAAAGCGATTTACCTAATGAAATATTCCTTAAGCCAGCTGGGTATGGATCCTGAAACAGGAAAAATAGATATTGACAGAATTGAATCTGGTGTAACAGCAAGCCAGCGCTCTAAAATAAGAATAGCAATTGAAATCATCGAAACATTGGAAAAAGAACTAGGAAAGGAAGTTCCCATCGAGGATGTAAAAGCAGAAGCTGAAAACAGGGGTCTTGGGAACATAGATGAAATCCTTGAAAAATTAAAAAACGAAGGAATGATATATGAACCTAGGAGCGGCTTCATACGGAAATTATAACGCTCGAAAGAGAGGAGAAGGAAAAAGAAGATGTGGAAAAAATTAAATCGGCAAAGAACTTATGAAATGCCAAAGTTTTTTCTTTTGGGATGCATTTTCTTTTTCCTAAAAATAAAATGCATATGGACCTGAAGAGATTAACAGCAATCAAAAGTGAAATTGGCTATATAATTACAGGCCAATATGTCAAACAAGAAGGAATGAACCCAAATTATGTACTTTCTAAAAATGGTCGTATTCTTTCTCGTGTGCGCATTTTGGGAACCGTGGTTGAAAAATATGAAAGCGAAAATCTGTCATCAATTACAGCTGATGATGGCACAGGAACAATCAATGCAAAGGCTTTCAAATCAAATATCCTGAAAAGTGTAACTAAGTCTGATCTGGTTGATGTTATTGGAAAAATCAGGGAATATAATAATGAAATTTACATCGCACCTGAATCATGTGTTATTCTGCATGATCCTAACTGGGAAATTCTAAGAAAATTAGAATTGGAGCGTGACAAAAAAATCTGGGAAAAGAAAAGAAGCAAAATTCTAGAACTTCAGAAATATGCAGCAGACCTTTCAGAACTGGCACAGTTATGCGATCATGCTGGCATTACACAGCAGGAACTGGAAGCAGTTTTAGTATCTAATGAGCCGGAAGAAATCAAAGCCAGCGGAGAAGACAGGAAAAAGATTATGGAATTGATTGAACAATCTGAAAACGTCTGTGATTATGCAGTATTATTGGAAAAGTCAGGTCTGCCTGAAAGTATTTTAGACAGTATAATAAATGAGCTGCTGGAAGAAGGCACGTGTTTTGAGCCTGTACCAGGAAAGATCAGGAAGATATAAATCAGGCATGGAAGATGTCAATTACTGTACCTGTGATAATGGTATATTACCTTTATTGTACCATATTGGGTTAATTTCAAAATCCGTATGATACCATCGTCGCAAACATGTTCCAAAATTTGGCAAAAATTTTAACTTGTATCATTTTTGCTGCTTTGCCTTTCAGG
>JAGVVW010000041.1 GCA_018304635.1 Candidatus Aenigmatarchaeota archaeon | reverse complement strand
TCGCCTTTCTCAAGTTGCCACATAATTTAATCACCAAGAAATATATGGTGATTGCTAATATATAAAAGTTCTGAAATTAAGTGAACATACTATAAGATTTGAAGCAATTTATGAACATGAAAACAGGAAAGATAAGATACGAATAGATGTCAACATAAGACCTGCCATGAAAATAAAAACAGTTAAAAAAAGTGCCATGTTTCTAACAGGAAATACTATAGTTAATATAGATACATTTACACTTGAAGGGCTCATAGCTAGAAAACTTCTAGCTATGATGAGAAGAACAGAAGGGAAGGATTTCTATGACATATGGCATTCTGCACAAAAACTGGATCATGCTCTGCTTAACAAAGAAATAAACTTGTTATTTAGACATGAAAATGTAAAAAATGCATGGCCTTATGAATTAATTGGAAGAATTAAAGATATTAAATCAAATGATCTTAAAAAATTCAATAATTATATACCCGTGGATAGAAGACCTGATTGGGAGTTAGTTAAAAATGATATTCTACTCATGCTCAAATCCCTTAAAAAATTCTGAAATCTTTCCAGAGTTTATCCGGGAAAAAGTTTATTATTATTTCACAAAGACTGGCTGATATAATTCTTCTGCAGCTTGTGATTTTTCTGTAACTGCTGTCATTATATTTATCAAAAAGTTCAGTTCTCCATATTTCTTCTCCGGTTTCAGCATCCAAAATGTATAATTCCTGACCGTAATCTATAGTTCTGTCTGGTGGCACATAAATACTGCTTTTTGTAAAAAAGTAAATGTTATTATGTTCAACAACAAGAGGGGAACAATAAATTTTAGTAGTTCTGCAAAATCATTTCATGTTCCCTGTTTCTGCATCTAATGCATGTATCTGTATGCCTCCGCCTGTGAAATATGGAACATAAACTATTTTTTCATACTCTTTTCCGGTTGCATCAGTGCCATAACTAACTGAATTTGTTTGCCCTGCATTCTGCCTGTACTGTGGCCATTTGCCAATTATTCTGGCAGGCTTGTGGTTTCTCTGAAAAGGGTTCCAATTCATATAAATCACTGTTAAGTAATCACCAAAAGCCTTAAATACTTTTCGTTGTTAGTTTTTCAATAGGTGATAAACATGAAATGCACCAAATGTTTTGAGAACATGGCAGACCCTGAAACAGGACTTTGTGATGAGTGCATGTATGGTGATTAACAGATGGAAAATATTAATGAACTCTGTCTGATCTGATTAGATCTGTTAATCTCAGATGGCTTACGATTTATGTATGAATGCAATTCACAATAAATTTCTCAATGTTTTCTGCTCAGATTCCATAGCAGGCTTGCCATAGACACCATCATAACCAGGTTCAACGAAAATCTTTCCGAAACGGTTTTTCATCAGAACACCTGCAAGTTTTTTATCTTCCATGCTTGACAAATCTGATTGCATGAGGATGTTAAATTCAGAACCATATTTCTGAATAAGGCCATTATATTTAGAGGTAATGGTTTTTGTGCCTGTTCCTAAAGAGTAGACCAGAGACAAAATTTCCTGCAGAGGCAGCATTGTTTTGAAATCCGGAACATTTTTTGGCTGTTTCCTGTCTGCTAATTCTTCAACCCGATGAAGCACGCCAATTGTTAGTGGTTTTTTACATTTTGGGCACATTTTATTATTTATTGTATTTACAGGATCAATGCAGATATTACATGCTCTGTGGCCGTCAAAATGATATTTGCCATATGACGGGTCAACTTCAACTGTAAATCTGATTTTGTTTTTAATTGCATTGATTATATTCTTGTATGTCAAGTCCTCGACACCAAGTACAGTGCATTCCCGTCCGATTCTCCAGAGCGAATGCGAATCTGAAAATGAAACAAGAGGATAATTATCAATCATGGAAATTTTTCTGTTCATTGCAGGATCGCTGCTTAATCCTGTTTCCAGTGCGGTTACGTATTTAATTTTATCTTCAAAGCATTCTTCAATACTATCGAAACCGGAATTAGAACCAAATAAACTGAAATGGGGAGTCCAGATATGAGCTGGTATTACTGCAATGTCTTTTGATATTGATGCAACAGCATCCATAAATTCAATGCAGCTAAAACCAAAAATAGGTCTGCCGTCATAATCTATACGGCCTTTTTTCAAAAGCCAGCTGTTGATCTGGTCAGTAACCTCAAAACCAGGTGATAAAATAACCAGATGAACTTTTCTGACCTTTCCCGCTGCAGTATATATTAATGAAATCTCTCCCGATAAAATAAAATCAGTGCCATTGCAATGCAAAATACCTGAATCTTCAGATACTGTAGATTTTATTTCCTGCAGCCATTTCGGATGGGTCATATCACCTGTACCCATAAGCCCGAGACCTTTTATTTTAGCCCAATGGGAAAGATTTTTCATATTCATATCCGGCGATGTTGCACGGGAATACTTTGAATGTATATGCAAATCAGCAAAAATCATTTAAATCACTCCAGAAATTTCACATTGCTGCCTTTTATTTCTATCAGCTCATAGCCCTGATCTATTGTGCCAAGATTCACAACATGTGTGCCTTTATACAGGATTCTTCCTCTGGCTTCATGTATATGGCCACATAAATGCAAAACCGGGCTGAAATTTTTAATAATCCTATTATACACGGGATTCCCAATATTCATGTTATAAGCTGAGCTTATCTCAAGCCTGACTCTGTCCAGGATATTTTCAGGCGGCTCATGAGTTAGAAATATGACAGGATTTTTTGCCATTTTAAATAACGATTCAAGATGCTTATAAAATTCATCCTGCTTTTTTTTGTCGAGAGCAGATGGGCTTATATATCCGCTGACACCGATAATATCCAGTTCTTTGAATTTTACAAGCTCTCCACAAAGAAGCTTTATGTTTTTATAATGTTTCACCTTATCCTGCAAGGATTCTATTTTCAAGTTGTGCCGTTTATTATAACTCCTTATGTCATCGTCAAGATAATCATTATTGCCATAAACGAGAAATACCGGGCAGTTCAATGAGCCAAAACGTTTTATTATTCTGTTCTGGCTTTCTATTGAATGCATTATGATTTTTCTATATTCTTCAGCACCTATCAAATCAGCCAGCGTAAATCCTAATGATGCAAGAACTGGATTTGAAAAAATAAAACGCCTTAAAATATCCACATCACATAGGTCACCGGTGCAGAAAACAGCATCCACACTCATGGATTCAACTAATTCTTTAAGCTCAGGAAAATCATTTCCATGAATATCTCCGATTGCTAATATTAACATTTCTTTCTCCTTTATTTTTCTTCTTTCCGTGCAGGCTTTTTTCTTTTTTGATTAATTGCAGAGAAAAAGAAGAAAGGGTGCAATGGGCCCGGCAGGAGTTTCACCAACCTTCTATAATAGCGAAGCCTAATGTCTTTCTTTGGTGACCTTAAGCTTTCTTTCTACAGAAAGAAAGGTTAGTATTGAACCTGCAGTCTTTGCCACGTCAAGGCAACGTCATACCAATTTCTAAATCCGTTCTTATAATATTCTATGAAAACCCGTGTCTTTTTCTTTCCGTACAGGCTTTCTTTATTTCAGAAGCAGAGCTTCTGAAATTCCAAGATGCATCTTTGATGCATCGTTGGATTTTTAAAAAGAAAGGGTGTTACTAGACCACGAGCCCGTTATTTCTTATATGTCTTTAAGATTCAAAATTTATAAAACTTCGAAAGAATGAAAATTCAATGATAATTAAAAATATAGGCTATGCATTAATAGAAAACGGGATAATAAAGGATGCAGGGATATACATTGAGAAAAATGAAATTGTTGATATTGGCAGCAGCAATGAAATTCTTGAAAGATATGATAGCGAGATAATAGATGCCAAAGGAATGGCAGCAATGCCTGGCATTATTAACATGCATACACATGCTGCTATGACGCTTCTGCGCGGCTATGCAGATGATATGGAATTGATGGAATGGCTGACTGAAAAAATCTGGCCGATTGAGGCAAAATTAAAACAAGAACATTGTTATGCTGGTTCTTTGCTAGCTTGTTTAGAAATGATAAGATCCGGAACAACGTGCTTTGCTGATATGTATTTTCATCTCGAGCAGACTGCAAAAAGTGTTGAAGAGTCAGGAATTCGCGGACTTATATCGGGGGTTTGTTTTGATGCTGTCGAATCCTGCAGGACAGAACAGGCTGAAAATTTTTTGAAAACTGTTCATAGAAGCGAAAGAATAATTCCTATGATATGTCCGCATTCTGCATATGCATGCTCTGAAGATATGCTGAAACGAATAAAAGAACTCAGTTTAAAATATGATGCGAGAATCCATACCCATATTTCTGAAAGCATGCAGGAAGTCAGAAATATAAAAAAGCAAAAAGGAATGACGCCTGTAGAATATCTCAATTCTCCCGGACTTTATGACAGTTTCATACTTGCTCATGTAATCTGGCCAACTGAAAAAGAATTCAGCATGCTCAGGAATTCAATGATATCACACTGCCCTGTTTCAAATATGAAAATGGCATGTGGCTGTGTTCCTATATGGAAATTTTTAGAAAATAAATGGATAGAATTCAGCTTCTGCGACTTTACCGGAGCTAAATTCATCAAAGCAGAATTGAAATGGGGATCCATGAACAATGCCATTGTAAAGAACTCTGGTTTTTCAAGTACAAAAATAGAGCAGTTCAGTTTTTTTGGCACTCCAATAGACGCAGCAAATACAACCAACTGTACAATGATACACTGTTTTAAAGCTGAAAGTGAAATTACAGTAAAGGACATGGAGAAAATGGCTGCTGACATGAAATCAGTTAATTTTTCCCAAAATGCTGTAAGTCATCTGCAGTTTATAGTACAAAAAGCAAAAAAGATTTTGGAAGAAAAAGGCAAAGTTGAGTTCGGTTTCAAACCCATGGGCGGATATTTCGTAAAAGATTCAGACGACAAATACGTATCTGTACGGGAATATGTTACAAAGGGAAATGACCCGTATAAGTCAGCAAACAAAAAAATTGGTGGATATGGAAAGGGTTGAAAACACTTAAATACTTTTCAGTAGTAAATAAATGTGGTAATGAGAATGGTAAATAAGACAAAACCTATAACAACTTCGCCTCGAAGAGAGGCACAAGAAGCTATAGAGTGTTATACATTTTTAATGCATAAGGCATTAAAGAGAGGAGCAAGAGACCACGCCACACTCTATGGAGAAATAGCCAGTGTTTATGAACCAATAGCTCTTGGACAAACTAATGAAGTAAATACAAAAAGACTGATAAGAGCCCAGATAGGACTAGAATCGCTTGGATCATGTTGGTAAAACATAGAAGTAATTATTATAAGAAATAGATTATAATGAACTCAATTGATTTTTGTCTACAGTTATTAAAAATTCTGAAAGTGAGTTATCTTCTCCGTAAAGAAATCTGACTGATGCTATCAAACAGAATTCTCTTTTTTACATATTCATCTTTTCTAATTAATCCTTTTGCCAGACAATTCTCAAACTCTGATGTCATAATTCAGCACCCTTTATCAGAATGTGGTTGGATAACACTTCTGATACAAATACGTTTTTATTCCTTTTCATTTCCAAGCTCCTTAAAATATAAAAGACCGAATGTTTTTTTCATTTCTTTGACAAAGATATAATTGCTGTTCAAAGAGAATATTTTCAGATTTCCTTTGCTAGTTATATTAAATATTCTTCCCCTTTCTTAAAATTTTAAACCCAGCATACTTTTCAAATTATCATTCAATATACTTTAGCACCTCTTTTCCTGATATCACACAATTTCCCGTATCAAATTCTTCTTAGCCCAGCGTTCCCATCGGATGAAGATTTCTTTGCTGTCCATATTGCCTATTTCTTCCATGACATTTCCACAAATGATGTGAAACATTGTATTGGATTTCAGGACATTTTCAGATTCAAGAATATCGGGATTCTTGTTTCCAAATTCAGTTAATGTTTCAAGAATTTTTGCCCTGAGATTAATATTATCCCATAATGAATCCCAGCGGCCGCGCCATTCTTTAATGTTAAAAGAAATATCATTCAAAACCTGACTCTCGCCCATAAGCAAAGTGTCTGTTGGCTTAAGTCCGTCGAGTTGTGCACTATATTCCATCAATGGAACAAATCCACCCTGTTCAAGCGGATCTTTGTCCCATTGCTTCCGTACTTCAGTTATACTGACAACTCTTCTGAAACTTCTCAAACCATCTGGAGATCTTATTAAATTACAGACAAGTATTATATCAGTTGCCTTAAATGATGTTAATGGAACACCGAGATCATTTACAACTCTGTCAAATACACCATAAGCAGAGCCGCCGTGTATTGTTCCCATTACAGTATTAGCCATTGCGCCTATTCGCATAGCTTCAAACAGGGCTCTTGCTTCTTTACTTCTCACTTCACCTACAACAAGACAAGAATCACCAAGACGCAGTGCAGTCCGCAGAGCTTCATCAGCTGAAACTTCAGTTTCAACTTGAGTTATTACTGACCTGCTCTTTAAACGTTCTATGTTAAAACCTAGTGAACGCATATAATCAACTGGCAGCTCTAATGTATCTTCCTGTGATATAATTCTCAGCTTAGACATTATCTGGATCATTGAAGATGAAAGAAAAGAGGTTTTTCCGGAACTTCTTGTTCCAGCAATAAATATAGATCGGCCATTTTCAATTAAAAACCACATCAATCCTGCTGCCAGAGGATTCAGCATTTTATTTTTAATAAACATAGGATATGTCCACGGCTTTTCACGATGCCGTCTGAATGCAAAGCCAAGACCGTCCGGTGATAATGAACGTGTAATAGCAGCTACTCTTGCCCTGCCTCCCGGAACATCTAATTCAGTATCCAGAACAGGATTTGCTTCATCCAATGGCCGGCCTGAATACAACCTGAATCGTGTAGCCCATGAGTCAGCGTCATCAATTGATGGCACAATATTGGTTATGCATTCTTCATAATCTTCGTGAAAAATGAATATCGGCAGCTTTCCGATCGGAGAATTCACAAGTACATCCTGAACCTTACTGTCAGCTAAAATCAGTTCCAGAATCCCGAGACCTGCTGTATATCTCGTAAGAATATTTGCAAGTTCCATCAACCTTTTTTCTTTTATTAATGTTCCCCGCGAAAGGTCGCGTAGCATATCAAGACTGATGTTGAACATATTTTCTCTGATATGTTCATGTTCTGCAAGTTCAGTTTCTCTCGGCTCATGTATTCCTATATATTGCCGTGCTTTGTCTAATAATTCATATTCTTCTTCTGTCAGCTTGAATTCCGGCGGTATTATATGGTAAAGTTTTCTTATCTTGCCGGGAATTTTATATATCTGTACATCAATGCCTTCAATCTTATAGAAATGTATCAATTCTGAGTTTGTAGGTGGCATTGACATAAATCTGGTCAGCATAAAATTCGGCCTGACAGTAGGCTGGAAAATTTTTCTATAAAATGACCTGTGTTTGATTTCACTTAACTCGGGCTTTGCCATTTTTATTATTTCACAGGAATCCAGTATTTCGTGCAAAGGCTTCAGAACATTTTCTATATAATGCTGATGACATTTGCTATGTTCTGGCTCACGATCCTGTTTTATTTTAGTGTGCCTTATTTCCCTGAGGAGTTTTTTATAAGCTTCAACAGGGTCGTATTTTATTTCAGAAATTATTTTCCTTATTGTCTGATACCGTTCTGAAATATGCGGCTCGCAGTGTGGCAGTGCAAGATTTGCTATCTGCAGTATTTTTTCATTTTCAATTTTCTGGACAGCATTTCCTATTTCCAGAAGCAGTTTTGCATCCTTGAAGTCATATTCATACTGCCTGCTTTCAATCATCAGTATCCGCACAACTTTTTTCAGTTCAGTTAAATGATCTATAATTTTTGCCATGCATACATCCGAGTCTTCAATGCTTGAACCATAAACTGCGCCAAGGCAGTTCACTCGAATCTCCTGCTTGAAGTCATCATATTCGTATTCGTAGACCATAATTATACCCTATTTTCACTGTAAATAAAGTCTGGTTTGTTATAATTATTTATATTCGGCTTATAAATCATCCAGAGGACTTTGTATATTTTTCAATTTACTGTCTGCAACATGTGTGTAAATCTGGGTTGTCTGCAATCTGGCATGACCAAGAAGGCTTTGGATGTATCGTATGTCCACGCCTTTTTCCAGTAAGTGGGTTGCAAATGAATGTCGCAATGTATAACAACTTGCATCTTTTCTAATACCAGATTTTTTTAGTGCATTTTCAAATATTTTCTGCACAGATTTTATTGTATATTTGTCATGTCTGAAAAATGATGATAAAAAAGACAAGTAAAAGCCCGATATTGCATATAGACGAGCTATAGTGCCATATCGGGGAGCATATTAATTATAATTGTATTCTCAATGTTCTTAAGGTTTTCTTTGCTCGGGAAAGTAGGTTGATTTCAAAATCCGTATGATACCATCGTTACAAACATGTTCCAATATTTGGCAAAAATTTTAACTTGTATCATTTTTGCTGCTTTGCCTTTCAGGTTCTTTGCTATTCTTTCATTGTGTTGTGCTACCCAGCTGTCAAAGTAAT